>JAKMEV010000496.1:0-8032 GCA_022425785.1 Akkermansiaceae bacterium
GGCGAAGGCGAGATTCGACTTCGCCTTCCGGGTAATCTCGGCGGCGGTGGGTTCGACAGGCATCAATTACTATTCAATGAATCCCCAGTGACCACTGGTGAAGGGCCAAAGTGAAAAATAGGCCGGGCCGACAAGGTTGTGCTGCTTCACCGTGCCCCAAAAACGTGAGTCCAAGCTACTCGGTGAGTTATCGCCCATCGCATAAAACTCACGCATATTGGTATCTTCGGTCTCTTCGATCGACTTGAGTTTGAAGACGAAATCCTGATTTACAAAGGGACTCTTTCCCTGCCTCGGATTGCTGTATCCGGGATACTTCCGCCCCTTGGCATCGGCACCTTGACCCGCCACGCGGAGGATCGTTTCCTCCTCGGGAATGACTCCGTTAATATAAAGGTCAGGCTCTTTCACTTGAACGGTATCGCCCGGCACAGCAACAAGGCGCTTGATATAATGCGTCCCGCCCTGCTGACTGCTCATTTGTTTACCCGTTTGGTCCGTATCGATTCCGCGGGTATCAAAGACGAATGATTCTCCGCGCTTGGGATTGCGGAAATGGTACGAAACCTTGTCCACCAAAACGAGATCTCCCGAAGTCAAACTTCCCTGGAAAATGGGATCACCTTTCTGGTAATGAGGGCCTCTTGCAAAAATATATCCCTTCGGGGTATTCCGCACGAACTTCCCAATCGTGGGAATCCGCACGGCTTCATTCGCAGGACAACCAATTCGCACCGAGCTGCCATCATCGAAAAAGATCTTGGTGCCCGAAAAGAGGAACCAAGTGGAATCCCTGATCCCTGTGATGCTCTTTTCCTTGTCCGCCACGATGTTTTCATAGGACTTTCCTTCCATCACAAAATCGATCGCCCGCTTCCCGATGAAAGGCTTGTCCCAACCTTCTTCTTCATGCATTGGCGTGGCAATAATTCCATTCAAGGACGGTTGCATCGATCCGGTCGGAATTCGAAACGGCTGCAGGAAGTATGCCCGAATGCCCAATGCGACGACAATCGCCACCCAAAAAACTTCGATGTTCTCTTCCAGCCAGGTCGGGGCCTTGTAATGGGCGAGCGATTTCTCACAAGTGTTGTGCACTTGCTTCGAGGTCTCCTTGACCGCATCCAGATCCTTCGCCTTGATCGCGGCCTTCAGATCGGCCCGGCGAGATTCGATTTCATCAATGCGGTTCTGCGTCAGCAGATCGCGCTTATAATGCAGAAACTTCTTCGAGCCTTTTAACAGGCCCAAGGCTTCCTTTTTCCAACGTGGCTTAAACACCGGGGAAAACTGACCTTCCCGCCGCCAAGTTTCAAGGGGGAATCCTCGCCCCGGAAATTCGGCAATATTTCAGGGTTCTCTCCCGTCTTATCACCGTACAAACTCCCGCCATGCCTCTCACTGTTCACGGAAAGCACTTCCATCTCGATGGAAAGCCCCACTTTCTGCGAACCGTCACCTACGGCCCCTTCCCGCCCAATTCCATCCATTCGCCGGAAATTGACTTCCCGCGCATCCGCCGGGCCGGATTCAATTCCATCCGCGTCTATACCCTCCCGGGCAGGGAATTACTGGATGCCGCCGGGAAAAACGACCTTCTCGTCATCCCTTCCCACGCCTGGGCCAATGGCTGCGACTTCATCCGCGAGCCCGACATTTTCCACGAAGCCCGCGCCTCTCTCGTCTCCTGGCTCTCGCAGTATTACGACCATCCAGCCCTCGGCGCTCTCCTCGTCGGCAACGAAATTCCCACCGACATGGCCCGCTGGATGGGTCCGGCCAAAGTCCGCGCACTTCTCGACGAACTCATTCTCGCCGCCAAAAAATCCGCACCCGCTCTCCCCGTCGCCTATTCCAACTTTCCCACCACAGAATACCTCGAGCCTCTCGCCGCCGACTTCACCGCCTTCAATCTCTATCTCGAAAACCCCAACGACCTCGCCGACTACCTCCCCCGCCTCCACCACCTCGCGGGCGACCGTCCGATTTATCTCACCGAGTTCGGACTCGATACCCAGGGCAACTCAGAAGAGCAACAAGCTGAACTTCTCCCCTCCGCGCTCCGCCTCAGCCGTGAAGCGGGACTCACCGGAGCCACGCTCTACGCATGGTCCGATGCCTGGCAAAACAATGGCGAAACCATCACCGACTGGTCCTTCGGGTTGGTCCGCCGCGATGGCTCGGAAAAACCCGCCCTCGCCGAATTGGAAAAGATCCGCCTTCCTCTTCCGCAACCCGAAACGCCTCCGCGCTTCTCCGTGATTATCTGCACCCGCAATGGCGCGGATCGTTTGAAAGGCTGCCTCGATGCCTGCCTCACTCTCGACTGCCCCGACTTCGAAATCATCGTCGTCAATGACGGATCGACCGACGACACCGAAAAACTGTTAGAGAGCACCGAAGGCATCCGCGCCTTTCATCTTGATCCCTGCGGACTTTCCGCCGCGCGTAATTACGGGGCCAAAATGAGCAAGGGCGAAATTCTCGCATTTACCGACGATGACTGCCGTCCCGACGTCCATTGGCTTGCGTGGTTGGCCCACGCCTTCACTACCTCGAAACACGCTGCCATCGGCGGACCCAATCTCGCTCCGCAGCCCGACTCACTCGCCCTCTCGCTCACTACCGCCGCGCCCGGCGCACCCACCCACGTCATGCTCGACGACACCACCGCCGAGCACCTCCCCGGCTGCCACCTCTCGGTGCGCCGATCCGCCTTCGATCAGATCGGCGGATTCGACAAACAATTCCACACCGCCGGAGACGACGTCGACTTCTGCTGGCGACTCCGCGACTCCGGACACACCCTTGGGTTCTGCGGCGCCTCCTTCGTTTGGCATCACCGCCGCGCTACCCCCTGGCGATACCTCAAACAACAAATGGGCTACGGACGAGCCGAAGCCCTCCTCTTCAAAAAACACCCGCAACGTTTTTCCGAAGGCGGCATCCGTTGGCAGGGTTGCGTCTACCAAGGCGGAGCGCTCGGCATCCAGCCCGGCGACTTCATCTACAGCGGACCCACCGGCGAAGCTCCTTACCAATCGCTTGCCCTCAACCGCCAACCGGTCCGCCGCCTCCCAGGCGAATACGACACCCCCTCAGGCCGCTTCGCCCTCCGCATTCTCGCTTGGCTGCAATCTCTCCTCCGCCCCTGGGCCCGCAAGTCCTCCGGAGGACCCGGCCGCAGCCCTGCCGTCACACTAATCCCCCCTTCCGCCGAAACCGTGCGCCATCAGCTCACTCTCACTGGCTCCGACGGTCTCTCCCGCCATCATCTTTATCGCCATCTTCTCGCCCACGGCTGGGAAGCCTGCCCCGACCCTGATTGGGATCTACAATACCAAAGCACCTTCCTCATCGCCGCCACCGAACAAAGCGGCACGCGGACCAATCGCACCTTCGTTGGTCTTAGCGGGCCCGCGCTCGATCTCAAAAACCTCGCCCTCGATGCAGGCTTTATCCTGACTCCTTCCTAACCGTGCAGACCTCGGACTTTCACTACGACCTCCCTGAAAACCTCATCGCCTCGCGCCCGCTTGAAAACCGCGACGGCTCACGCATGATGCTCGTCAATCGCGCTACCGGAGAAATCACCCACCACCACTTCCATGAGTTCACCGAACTCCTCCCGCCCGAACATCTTCTCGTTCTCAACGACACCAAAGTCATCCCGGCGCGCCTCTTTTCCAACGACGAAAAAATCGAACTCGTCCGCACCAACGCCACCGACCCACACCATTGGTGGTGCCTCGTCCGGCCCGGCAAGAGGATGAAACCCGGCCGCACCGTAAAAGTAGGCGAGAGCACCGGCACCGTTCTCCAGGCCAACGAAAAAGGCGAACGGCTCATCCAGTGGGACACCCCGCCCGACCTCGAAGAACACGGCCACCTCGCCCTGCCTCACTACATGGAACGCGAAGCCGACAAAGCCGACCGCGACCGCTACCAAACCGTCTACGCCAAAGAAGACGGCGCCATCGCCGCGCCCACCGCCGGGCTCCATTTCACGCCCGAAGTCCTCGCCAATCTCGACCACACCTTCCTCACCCTGCACGTCGGCGTTGGCACCTTTCGCCCTGTCAAAGTCGATGATCCCAGCGAACACGAAATGCATTCCGAGCGTTACCACCTCGACGCCGAAGCCGCCGCAAAAATCAACGCCGCAAAAAAAATCGCCGCCGTCGGCACCACCGTTACAAGAGTCCTCGAACACCTGGCCCGCGACCGTGAAATCGCCGAATGCGCCGGCGAAACCGATATTTTCATCTACCCGCCCTACAAGTTCAAAGCCATCGATACCCTCCTCACCAACTTCCACCTCCCCTGCAGCACCCTCATGATGCTCATCTCCGCCTTCGCCTCGAGAGAGCTGGTCCTCGAAGCCTATGCCAAAGCCGTCGAAGAAAAATACCGCTTCTACTCCTACGGCGACTGCATGTTGATTGTTTGAAAAATGCGGGATGCCTACAGGAACTCTCGATAGCTCCCTAGGCTAGCCTCTTCTTCGCCGCTCGTCGTTTCACGATTTCGTCCATCACCACCGCTGCGAGCAGAACAAGGCCCACGATGAGGAATTCCATATGGGTTTCCAGCCAGGTAACCAGATTGATCATGTTCTTCAGGACCTGCATCACGGCGGTTCCAATCAAGACACCGAGGATCGTTCCCTCTCCGCCCCGCAGACTACATCCTCCCAGCACCGCCGCTGCGATGGCATAGAGCTCAAAGAAATTTCCGTAGGCACTCGGCTGGGCCGTATTGCCATTCAAGATGAAAAGCATCCCTCCCAGAGCTGCCAGCATCGAACAGATGACGTAGGAAAGGATGATCATCCGGTCGGTGTTGATCCCGCTCAATCTCGCCGCCTCTTCGTTGTTGCCCAAGGCAAACAAGTATCTCCCCCAAATGGTCTTCCGCAAAAAGATCCAAGCCGCGATCGAGAGAACTACCAAAATCAAAAAGGGATAGGGCAAACTAAATTTCCCAACGAGTTCAATCTCGCCTGTTCCCCATTCCCGGAATTCCTTGAAACCACTTCCAAAGCCCTGGCTTTGATCGTCGGTTAATCCCCTCGTGGCCCCGCGATAAATCAACAAGCCGCATAGCGTCACCACGAAGGGCTGCAGCTTCAACCTGGTAATCAACAAACCATGAAACAGCCCGATGAGGAAACCCACCAATAGACCCAAACTCACCGCGCTGGCTGGCGACCATCCGTGGCGAACCACCAACCAAGGCACCCCGCATCCCACCAGACAGACCACCGAGCCAATCGACAGATCAATCCCTCTCGTAATAATGACGAATGCCACCCCCAGGCTAAGGATGCCATACAAGCCTGTCCGCTCCAACTGCTTCGACTGGTTGTATCCACCCAGAAACTTGTCGTTGAGAATGGCCGTGACCACATACACGACCACCAAGGTAATAAAGATTCCTCTGATGTTTTTCATTTTATCAATTCAAGCTAACTCGCATTCATCAAACTCCGCCCCGTTGCCAATTCCATAATGGCTTCCTCGGTAAATTCATCACGCCCCAGTTCCCCTGAGATCCGCCCTTCGTGCATCACGAGCGCCCGGTCGGCTACCCCCATGATCTCCTCCATCTCGCTGGAGACAAACAAGACCGCCATCCCTTCCTTCGCGAACTTTTCCATGAGCAGATAAATCTCCTCCTTCGCCCCGATATCAATCCCACGCGTTGGCTCATCCAACAAAAGCACCTTGGGCTTCAAGGCCAGCCACTTTGCCAGGACAATCTTCTGCTGGTTCCCGCCCGACAAATAACGTGCCAACTGCCACGAGCCCGGAGCCTTCACACTCAGCGCCTCGGTCATCTCAACCGTCAAGGCTTCCTCCTTCGCCTCATCCACAAAAGGCCCTTTCGCGTCCCGTCGCAGGGACGCCAAACTCATGTTTTCCTTCACCGCCATCTCGAGGATCAAGCCCTGCCCTTTTCGATCCTCCGGCACCAAAGCCAAACCACGGTTCAGCGCCTCCAGCGGAGACCGCGGCACCTTGCTCGAGCCTCCGGCCACGACTTCACCACCCACCGCTGGTCTCGCCCCAAAAATCGCCGCCAGCATTTCGCTGCGACCCGCGCCGACCAAACCAGCCACGCCCACTACTTCGCCCGCGCGAACTTCAAAGTCCAAGGTATGCTTGGGATTCTCAACCGTGCGCAGTCCCGTTACCGAAAAGGCCACTTCACCCAACTCATGCGGCGTTCGTTGATAAAACTGCGAGACATCCCGCCCAACCATCAAGCGCACCATGGCGTCATGATCGATCTCCTCCCGCTCCAGCTTTCCGGCATTTTCACCATCCCGAAATACCACCACGCGGTCCGCCAATTCCTTCACCTCCCCCAAGCGATGCGAAATATAAATCACACTCACGCCCCGTTCCCGCAAATCCCGGATCACCTCGAAGAGCCGCTCGGCTTCGCTCAGTGAAAGACTCGAAGTCGGCTCGTCCATAATGATGACGCGTGCCTTCGTCGAGAAAGCCTTAGCAATTTCCACCAACTGTTGTTTGCCCAAAGTTAGCTCGCTCAAGGGAGTATCGGCCGACACTTCCAGTCCGACCAACTCGAGCACTCGTTCCGCCTCCCGGCGAATTTCCTTTTGATCAATCCAACCAAACTTCCGCGGCTCCCGACCAAGAAACATGTTCGCCTCGACCGTCAAATTATCGGCGAGATTTAACTCCTGATGAATCAAGGCCACACCTGCCGCCTGGGCCTCCTGTACGCCGGCAAACCGCCGCGCTTTTCCCTCGATCAGCAACTCTCCTTCATCCGCCGGCTGCACCCCGGCGAGGATCTTCATCAAGGTGCTTTTGCCCGCGCCATTCTCCCCGATGAGAGCCACTACTTCAGCCTCGCGAACCTGAAGGTCCACGCCCGAGAGCGCCACCACACCCGGGAAGCGCTTCGTCACCCCCCTCACTTCCAGGAGACAGTCTCCCATTACTTGCCAAGTTTCTCGTTCAAGTCCTTCCAAAAGGCTTCCACATTATCCTTACGAATCATGCGAGCCGGAATGTCGATGAGCTTGTTCTCGGGAATGACCGAATCATCGCCCGTTGCCAAGGCATGCAATACCTTGATCGATTTATTACCATAGGCGTATGGGTCCTGCACTACCGTCCCAGCAATCTGGCCGTCGACGATGCCCTGCAAGGTCTCCTCGTCTTCGTCGAACCCAATAATTTTGACCTTCCCGAGATCTCCACGTTCCCTCAGCACATCAAGAATGATAGGCGGGTTATAGGCAAACAAACCAACCATGGCATCCACGTCGGGGTTCTTGGTCAACTCGTCTTCGACATTTTCCTTTGCCTTGGCCATGTTGATCTCATCAGTGCGCGTGGCCAACACAGTGTATTTTTCACCCTTCACCACCTCTCCCGGCAAATCGTATCGGCTCGAATCCTTTTCGCGCTCCATCAAACAATCGATGACACCCTGGCGACGATGCTTCGCGTTTTCCTGGGCCAAACGTCCAATAAACAAAATCACCTCTCCGCCCTCTGGAAGAGCTTCCTTCACCAACTCCCCGCACATCCAGCCGGCATTATAGTTATCCATTCCGATATAGACCTGCCGCTTCGATGTTGGAGCGTCGGTATCCATCGTGATCAAAAGAGTATTGTCAGCGACTTCGTCAAAAATATCAGCCTGATTCTCCGGATCAATCGCCGCCACCGAAATTCCGTCCACTCCCTTCGAAATCAAATCCTCAAGGGCCTTTCGCTGCTCCGTGCTGCCGTCCGGCATTAAGGTCTCCACCTGCACTCCCAGCTCAGCTCCAGCATCCTCGCCGCCCTTTTTGCAAATCTCCCAAAAACCCACGGCTCCAGTTGTCACCAAGGCATAGGATTTCTTCCCATCCTCCTCCTTATCGCCACACCCGGACAAACAAATTCCCAATCCCAACAACAAGGCACCAAATCGTATCTTCATCATTCACCCATCCAATTCCACCCGGGACCACCAGACCAGCGAAAAAACAGGTGGATTCGCGTCA
>JAKMEV010000534.1:0-6306 GCA_022425785.1 Akkermansiaceae bacterium
ACACCATACTCTCTTAAAAACGCTCGACTTACTTGTCCTGCTGATTTTCATCATCGAGATTGCGCTCAAGCTCATCGCCCACTCCCCCCGCCCGCTCGATTTCTTTAAAGACCCTTGGAATGTCTTCGACTTTGTCATCGTGGCCGTCTGCCTGATCCCGGCAAGCGGGAGCTTCGGCCCCGTCCTGCGCCTCTTCCGGCTCCTCCGGGTCATGCGGCTGCTCTCCGCTGTTCCAAAACTACAGATCCTCGTCTCGGCACTTCTCAAAAGCCTTCCCTCCATGGTCTATGTCTCCCTTCTCTTGTTCCTCCTGTTTTACGTCTATGGTGTAGCAGGCGTACTCTTCTTTGGAGCAAATGACCCGGTGCATTTTGGCCATCTCGGCGACGCCCTCCTCTCCCTCTTCCGAATCGTCACCCTCGAAGACTGGACCGACGTGATGTATCTCCAAATCTACGGCTCGGACATCTATCAGGGATACAACCTCTCCGCTGCGGACCTTGCCGCCAACTATCCTCCTCTGGAACCCCAGGCTCAACCCATTCTCGGAGTCATCTACTTCGTCAGCTTTGTCCTCCTTGGCACCATGATCATGCTCAATCTCGTCATCGGCGTGATCGTCAACGGCATGGATGACGCCCGCGTCGATGCCGAAATCGAGTCCATCAAGAGAGCAGAGGCCGCTTTGGGAAACTCCGACGACGCCTTGAGCCTTGAGAATCAAATTTCCGCCCTCTCCAACCAACTGCGCGACCTCAACAACAGCGTGGCCCGGCTTTCGAAATCAATCGAGAAGACCCCGAACTGACTCATCGCACATTGACGGTCCGAAAAGTGTATCGAGGATCCATCTCCGCCATCACCTTTCTCAGTTTCTCCTGTACAATGGCGCTCCCATAAAAGGGTCCCGCTCCCGGACCTCCGCTGGTGTGAGTTTCAACTAAAACAAGCTCCTGCCCATCGATCAAGAAAGAGGGATTTCCACTATCCCCCTTGATGAGCTTCTTCCCCCAACCATGAGTGTCAGCCACATCATATTCAAAGGCGATCATAAAGCGGTTCACTGTCCGCACTTTATGAAAAAAGAGGCGGCGATTCTGATCAGTCACCATTACCGGCCTCCCGATCAACGGTGTCGGATCATCGACCACTGCCGGAAGAGGATATGCACGATAAGCCGCAGGAACAGGCTCATTCAACAAACCAACTGCGACATCTCCGTATACGTTCCGACATTGAATCAACGTTCTCTCGAGAAATTTCCCCCGACGGTCATGAAAAATCACCTTACCTCCCATTGGCCGTTGAAAATGTGCCGCCATGACAACATGACGTTGGCTCACCAAAGTCGCGGTCTCACGCCGATCAAATGATACCCCGGAAAGATCCATTCCGTTGGACCAACCTGGAGACTTTAGGGAATCTCCATCACGACGATACATCCTGAAAATTTCCGGGTTCCCCTTCGGCGGTGGAAGAACCGGATCCCCAAGAGTCAGTTCTTGAGAACAAGAAGCCAACAAGCCCAAAGCCAGAAATCCGGACAGCCGGAGAGACCGTGTCAGCCACATCATTTCTCGACCTGCTCGCGCTTCCCGCCTTCTTTGACAATCGTCATTTGCCCACCCGTCTCAAAGGCCAGGTGTTTGAGATCCTTGATCGCTTTGGGAACCATCATCGCCACGCAATTAACCGTCACGCCCATTTCCTTGGCGCGCTTGGCCACTTCCTTGGCCCAGATATCTGATCCTTGGGCGGCGCCATCAGTCATGAAGTAAATCATCTGAGGTGGCGGATCCATATCGAGAGCCATATTCAAGGGATTATCCCAAACCGTTCCCCCAATCAGCTTCGTTTCCTGCACGATTTTTTTAAGCTTCTTGATTCTAAGCGGCGTCATCTCCTCCCAGGGTACCGGCTGCTTCTTTCCATCGTGCTCCCACTTCGAATGCCCGTTTCCGTTTCTCGCCCATTTGTATTCCTTTCTTCCGGAAGTCACCACTCCTCCCTTGACGGTGTCGCCTGCGACCCATGCCGGTCCTGCAAAGAAAATCATCCCCAGATTGAGGCCCGGATTCATCTTATCAAGCGATTCACAAAGCTCGTCTCTCATCAACCCTTGCCGATTCTGCCCCTTCATTGATGCAGAAAAATCAATGACATACGCGATTCGCTCCGCGCTCACTTTTTGACCAAAGAATGTCGTCCCTCCGCCACCGCTTCCGAAACTATCACCCGTGGACCAACCATCACCAAAGTCCTCACCATTCCCAAAGTCCACCGAAGCATCAGGAACTTCAAATTCGGGAACAGGTACTGCAACCGGCGAACTTGTCGTCGATGCAATCACCCGGGACATTGAGGCACTTGGCGCAGAAGGTTTGCGGCTCACTTCCGTTTTATGAGTGGGCTTTTTCACCTCTTCGATTTCATCTGCAGGAGCCGAGTATGAAACAATGGCCGGAATTTCGTCCTTCTCAATATGAAACAAAATGATCGCGAGAATCAGTCCTATTAACACCAACATTAAAATTGCGGTGATGAGACTCACCACAGTGGAAATCCGGCGTTGCTGGTTTAGCTTGGCACGAGCCGCACTGGTAGAATTAGAAGTGACCGAATTCATAGGATTGGGGTGGTTGAAATTGTTCGGAGAATTTCCCAACGCAGTTTCCAACGTGATTCTCCAATTCTAAAATGAAAAAATCAATAAAGCTCCGCTATTTTTCAGGGAAGTCTGAATCTGATCACTTTACCGCTGTTATCTAATTCACTCTGACGACCGAATCATGGCAGCGAAATCGCGAAAACCACTATAAGAACCCCATTTCAGCTATCTCTCCCGATGAATCATTTTTCGCCTTTTCAATTACCCCCAAACTTCGAATATCCCGCATCATGCGACTCGCCATTGGAGATATTCACGGATGCCTAACTTCACTCAGGACCATGCTCGATGTCATTCAACCGACTCCCGATGACCTCATCGTCACTCTCGGAGACTACGTCGACCGTGGCCCCGATTCCAAAGGGGTGATCGATGACCTCCTCTCCCTCAAGAAAACCCACAACTTCATTCACCTCATGGGAAATCATGAAATCCAAATGATCCGCGCTCTGGAAACAAGCCAGGATCGTAGCCGGTTTCTCAGCGGGCTCTGTGGTGGACAGGACACTCTCGATTCATACGGCGGAGACTTCGACGACGTCCCGGAGGAACACTGGGACTTCATCCATTCAGCCGAACTCTACCACGAGCTGGAGAGGCACATCCTCCTGCACGCTGGAATCGAAGAGAACATCCCGGTCGATTCACAAGATCAGGAAACCTACTACTACCAGCGCTTCCATAGCCAACAGCCTCACCAATCCGGCAAGACTGTCGTCTGCGGCCACACCATTCAAGGCGACCTCCCAACCGATCTTGGCTACGCGATCTGCCTCGACACCTGCGCCTGCGGCGGGGGCTGGCTCAGCGCTCTCGACGTCGACACCGGAAAAATTTGGCAAACCAACGAACAGGGACAATCACGAGAGCTTCATCGTAACGATCTCGCCTAGGCTGCGGAGCTTGGGCTCAAGTCCGGACAAATCCTATTTCGAGTCAATCCCCTTCGCACCCGGATACCAGGCCGGAAGAACTTCCGCAGCTTGGTCAAAGATGGCCAGAGTCTCCTTGGACACGTGCTTGCGATGCACAATAATGGTGTAAACGTGCTCGGTGAACCAATCATCATAAAGGGTCCAACGACCTTTATTGCCCTTCTCGTCCCCCCAGCTATTTTCCACCAACCACTTCGTTGGCTTGCCCTCTTTCAAATCCACCCCGGTCAGAACCATGGCGTGATTTGAGGCGCCGGCCCCAAAGCGGGAACGCTCTGCTTTGGAGAGATCCAACTTCACATCAAAGAGAGTTTCGTAATCGTAAAGATCCACTTCCATCATACCATGCTCTCTCGACTGATCCTCGCTCATATTCACCGCAAACCACATCGCTTGATTGGCGAGTACTGACTTCACCGCAATCTCTTTCATCTGGGATACCTCGATGTTCACAAAATTCATGTCGTCCTCGCCCGCGATGTTGCGCGCACGATGAAAGCGGTAATGCGCATTCATCTCCTGACTGGGATCATTATACAGGCAAACGAATTCATTCAGGTCGACGCCCACAAATTCTTTGTAAAACGACTGCGGGGTGTAGCTTCTCGCTGAAGTGAGATTCTTGTCGGCAACCTCCACCGTCTCATCCTCCTTCCCATCTTTCGACTTCACCTGATAGCGCCATTCGAATTCAGTCGGCGGTTCGCCCAAATTGATCGCCAAAAAACGGTAAATCTCTTTCAAGCTCTTCTCCTTCATCGTCCGTAAAGCCTTCTCACCAGAGCCTGCTTCACCGGCCTTGATCAAAGCCGCCGCCTGCGAATGCAACAGCCGCGCGAGAACCTTGTTCATTGTCGAAGTATTCTCACTGCTATGCGTCTCCGGCATCACCGACGAAGGAACTGCGCCATACTTACTAATCAATCCGGTGACATAATTCCACCAGCCACCGTCACCGACCAACCATTCGTTGACGAGCAACCATTCGCGATCGAGGCGATCCACATCACGAAGTTCAATGATATCCTCCAGATAGAGATTCGATTTCTCCATTTTGTCCCAAAACTGAAGATAAGCATTGGAAAACTCGAAACCGTCCAAACCGAGTTCGTTGATGACCTTCGGACGCATCACATTAAAGCCCGCGAACATCCAGCACCGTCCCGAGGACTTCTGATTGGTAATCCCCTTCGTCTTAATCTTGTGACTAAAGTGCCCGTCCTCGCCCGCGACGATCTCACGATTTAACGCGAGTTTGTTAATTTCGGTATTTGTCACGGCATTGTGCCGCGCACGGTCTCCGGCATCCATTTCGTATCCATCGCGAAGGTTCGCAAGAAGTTCGGGGGTTAGTGCTCCGGGAGATTCGGCTCGGGTATTCATTGAAGTAACTAAACTGGCGGCGGCCAGAGCGATCAAATTTCGGTTCATGGCTTCCGACCAGTAATAGGATGGTCAGAAGTCCATGCAAAGGTCCAATTTTTCCACCTTTTCGAGAAGCCTGCCTACAGAGAATCAGGCCCTCTCCACCCCAACTATCAATAGATTTCCAGAGGCATTCGACGTCTGGATCACTTTCCGGAGAACGCCTTGTTCGGCAGTTTTCAAAAATCTGCAGTGACGACCGGTCGCGTCGCTTTATATCGCATTCCATATTGGCTTGCCCAAGAAGATGCTCAGTTTTTCGGCATCCTTCAACAGCCTTTCCTTATCCCCGTGTCGCACCACGTTAACTCGCGATCCATCGCTGGCGATCATGTTCATTTCATAGATGTCAACATACCTTGGCCGCGGCCCGCGTGTCTTTCTTTTGACGAATTCATGGAGAAGCTGTATCGCACGGACTTTATCAATCAGGGCAATCTTCCTGGGCGAATGTTTCTCCACAGCATCGCTCTGTGGATTCTTGCCACCTTTCCAGAGGTACCCCTTTCGTTGATCAAACACGAAAGGTCAACTGTTTCTGCGCTTCAGTCCCCGCCAACACTCTCGATGCGGATCTTGCCGCCGAAACGTGTCACTCCGCCGTCGTAGCTTAAGTGGAGCATCACCGGGGATCCGTTACTGCGTGAGGGAAGTGTCATCATTCCGATCTCCGCGTCACCACCCACCACAAACGGAAGCTGTGCTGCCGGCACCACCATCGATTTTCCAGCGTGGTCAACCACGTTCAATGCTCCGTCGGAAGCGATCGTGATTGCGCTGGGAGCGCGCAGCATCCGAGCCGCCTCCTCGTACTTCTGATGGTAGAGATCGGACATAAATCCCGTTCTAGTTCTCCGCGGATGGCTGATCCAGGAGGACACTAAATGGGCTACAGCTAGGATCGCGACCAGAGCCAGAGTCAATTTTATGTATTTGTTCATTTTGTGTGGTGAATACGCGTGCCTCTGTAGCTGAACCTCAAAGTGCTGCCACAGACTACCTGAGGGAACACTTCGATATCAAGGTTAATGGTTGAACTGTCATGTCGCTTTCGAATCACGGCGGGCAGTCTGTTGGTAGCCACGTCTTGTTCGGCTTTTTGAGTTCTGAGCCGTCTACGGCTTCGCTCCTACTAGTTCGATTCCGTTGGGAAGTAGTGGCTCAAACTGTTTCTTACCTTTGGCTTGGAGGTAAAATGTCGCCTTGTCCCCCTTCTGTGGAATTGACCCGTGTCCCTGGGGTCCCGGCAGTGGTGGGATGCGAGTGGAAGGCCGCCAC
>JAKMEV010000550.1:0-5515 GCA_022425785.1 Akkermansiaceae bacterium
GGGTTGGGGTTTCCCCACTAGTTCCTGGGTGTGCAAGGCGTCGCCATAAAGTGGGCTTGACCAGTTCTCGTACCATTTGTCCGGCCAGTGGGAAGCCCTTGATCGCCATCCCAAGCAATGCGAAACCACTCGCCGCGATCTAAGTCATGATAAACGTAGTAGTTCTTGGTCAGTTGGTCGTGGTTGAAAGGAACACACATGGCCGCCATCACATTAATGTAGTTGGGCACATTCACCGCGTCGGCCACGAATTCGAAACGATTAGGGTTGGAAATATTAATCCCTGAAGTCAACTCGCGAAGGTCCGTGTAAGGTTCGTTTTTTCGCAGGACTTTACGGTAGAGACTGGAGTTCACGGTGGGTGAAAGGGTAGCCGGAACATTGATCGCCTTGTACATTGAGCCAGTTGGGTCGATACCACGGCGTTCAAGAAATTCCTCATCGACTTGCTCTACAAAACTAAAAAGCCCCATGTTGGATCCGTTGCGCTTGATCCAGAGATATCGCGTTTCAGGAGCCATCGCTCCCGCCTCATTGAGGAAGGCGAAGATCGTATTCTCGCGGACATAGGAATCGCGATAGTGGGAATTGACATTAATTTCCTCAACTCGTTTGGCCTCTGGTTTCCACCGGAAATGATCACCTCGGTAGAAGTCGAACTTATATTTGTGCTTCGGCCAGTTTGCGGTGCTTTGTCCGCGGATACGGCAGAAAATATTGTCATAAAATTGGCCTTCAAAATAGAGCGACCCTCGGGTCCCTCCACGCGTGTCTGCTGCTCCGATATTTTTGACAAACCAATGCATGACCGGTTGGTCAACCGAGATGCTAGGATCGCTGATCACAGTTCCAAAGTATTGAGCTGATTCGGTGAGATCGGGGAAGGGTGGTTCGCGGGTCGATTCTCCGGAAGTTGTTGTTGCGATAAGATACCAACGGACCATTTCTCCAGCCTCATAGGCGCTCGCGGGAATGGTCGTGCTATATTGGTCGTCTGCATCCTTCGTCATCGTGAGTTGTCGTTCGGTTCCAAATCCAACACGATAGAAGAGCTTGGAGCTGGCAATGGCACCAATTCGTGGAGTGATATTTGCGCTGATGACGAGGTCTTCCGCAGGAGCGGGTGGTAATGGATTTCGAGTCAGCCCTTTAACCTTGGGGCCAATTTCTCTTCGCGAGGAACCGTTGGCTACGCCCGGGGTTGGTTCAAGATAGGTGGGGGTTCCTGAGCTGCTGAGGCCATAAGAAACATCTTCGAATTGGGGTGGATAAGCGGGAGAAAACTCCGAGATTAGATTCCCTTTTGGATCCGATAGCGCGAGATAATCGCCGGTTTTAGAGAGTTTGAAATTGAGTGCTTCAAGGCTGCTGTCAGCAAAGAAGATCTTGTAACCACCCGCTGAAATTTGGCCGGAAGGAAAAGTAAATTTCTCGAGTTGGGTAGAGTCGTCGCTGAGATGCCAACCTCCGATTTCTATGGCAAAAGGATTTTGATTATGGAGTTCGATCCAGTCAGAGCGATTGCCATCGGGTGCGATGAGCCCGGTTTTATTGTCTGCGAGAAATTCGGTGATGATGGGATCTAAAGATTCGACATCCACTCCGACCGTGATTTGGGATGTCGCCGCGGGAGATGATTCTCCGATTGCAGTGATGGTGTAGGTGGTGGTTTCAGCTGGAGTCACCACAATGCTCCCGCGCTTCTCGGCGACGCTCCCAACATTGGGCGAAATGCTTACTGAGGTGGCGTTTTGAATATCCCAAGAAAGAGTGACATTTTGCCCGGAATCAATGAATGGAGGACTGGCCTCGAATGTCGTGATGGAAGGCGGTCCGCCGGGGACGCCATTCGTCATGAGATCTTTGATTTCTACTGAAGTTAAAGTGTGATCCCAAAGAGCAACATCATCGATCAGGCCATCGAAGAAAAATGCTCCACCACTGTCGGCACCTGATCCGATGTGTAGGTTTTCCGATTGAGGGCCATTCTTACTGTATAAGTTAGGAGCTGAATTGGAACCTGCAAGCGAGCCGTTGACATAGAGTTTTTTTGTTTGGCTGTTGTCATCAAAGCTGACGGCGATATGGGTCCATGAACCGATCTCGACTTTTCCTCCGGACATTTGATTCCAGGCTCCGGAAGGGCCACCTGTTCCGGTCCAGAAGTTCCAATTTCCTCTGCTGTCATTATATACAAGGTAACCGTGGACCGATGTCGGAGTGTCGTCGCGGCTGGTAACTGGGGACGCAAAGCCGCTCGTACTATCGGCATTGACCCACATAGAAAGGGTGAAGCTCTTTGGATTCATTGCGGAATCAAAAGGCACCGTAATGGTCGAGCTGGAACCATTAAATTCGGCTGCGGTGCCAGTGTGGTTGGTTGCCCCCTCAGCGCCAAAGATCACGCCGGATTCAGAGCCATTGTGATTCCCAAGGAGATCTTGCGCGTTCCCATCAAGTGGCCAGTGAGCGACGAGCTCAGCTTGGCTCTGGTCGGCCGCGATAATGAGCAGTGCAATGAAAGTTTGAGCAAGCAATTTCATGGGAGGGCCAATAGCCTCTTGAGTCAGGTGGCATCATTCAAGTAGCTTCTTAAGTAGATTAGTAATGAAAATTATTCCCGTTTTGGCTTTGGTGACCCTTTCCCCTCCCGTGAAAGCCATCGAGGGACATAAACTTAATAGGCCTAATTCATCTGAAGGCGTGACCATGTTCGACCGCTTGAATGCAGAAAGAACAGGAATTGATTTCACACGTGAATGGAAGCCTCCTGTAAAGTGGGCGGCGGAAATTAGTGGCTCTTTTACGGGAGGAGGTGTTTGTCTGGGGGATTTTGACCGTGACGGGAAGACTGACCTTTTTCTCTCAAGAATGACTGATGGAGGGAGGCTCTATCGAAATCTTGGGGACTTTAAATTTGAGGATGTCACCGAAGAAATGGGAGTGGCATCACCTGGGCTTTGGGGGGCTGGTTGCACTTGGGCTGATGTGGACGGTGACGGTTGGCTTGATCTTTACCTTTGCGCTTTTGATGGATCTAACCGGCTTTTTATTAACCAAGCTGGGAAGGGGTTCAAAGATAAGGCTTATGAACAAGGCCTCGCTTTCAAGGGCGCCAGTGTGATGATGGCCTTCAGCGATTATGACCGCGATGGCGATTTAGACGGCTACCTTCTAACCAATCGTATTCCACCCGGTGAGGAGCTTAAGGACGTGCGTTTCCGGCTCGTCAAAGGTCCGGACGGCGAACCCGTAATTTTACCCGAAGAAATGCAGCAATATGCCGGGCTCATTAAGTCGCCCAGCGGCTACAAGCAAATCGCCTCCGGACAATTCGACCGGCTCTATCGAAACGATGGCGGGAAGTTTGTTGAAGTGGGAAAAGAGGCTGGCGTCCGAGAATCTGAATATGGCCTGTCTGCGACTTGGTGGGACTATGATGCTGATGGATGGCCGGACCTCTACGTCGCTAATGATTTTTATGGAGCTGATCACCTTTACCGAAATAAAGGAGATGGCACTTTCGAAGATGTCGCTCCTCGAGCATTGCCCCACACCCCTTGGTTTTCAATGGGGTCGGATGTGGCCGACATAAATAATGACGGGCTTTTTGACTACATGGCTTCAGACATGGCCGGTAGCGATCATTATAAGGAAAAGATGTCGATGGGAAATATGACAGGTAAGGAGAGTGATTCTTGGTTTCTAAATTGGCCAATTCCAGCTCAATACATGCGTAATGCGGTTTACCTCAATACGGGAACTAGTCGTTTCAATGAAGTTGCTTTTCAGACTGGGTTGGCAGCGACTGATTGGACTTGGGCAATCAAATTTGGTGATCTTGACTGCGATGGGCGGGAGGATGTTTTCATCTCCACTGGCATGAGCCGGGATTGGTTTAATAGTGATTTGCGGAATCAGGAGGAGGCCTTAATTCTCAGCAAAGGAAGCGCTGCGGGGCGGGCTTTTTGGAATGACAAGAAACCACTAGCTTTGAAAAATTGGGCCTTTCGAAATGAGGGCGGCTTAAAGTTTAGCGACGTGGGTCGTGAATGGGGACTCGATGTGAAAGCAGTCAGTTACGGAGCCGCCTTGGGCGATCTCGATGGGGATGGAGATCTTGATTTAGTGGTTAATAATTTTGGTGGCGCGCCTGGAGTTTATCGTAACGGACAAGAGAAGGGTGAGCGATTAACCCTAGATCTGCGCGGTGCCGGGAGAAATCGCTCCGCTCTTGGTGCGGTGGTGCGGGTTGAAATTTCGAGTGAGCCATCTGTCTTAATGCGAAGCGTGACCGCATCACGTGGTTTCATGTCTAGCAATGACACTTTACTGCACTTTGGTCTGGGCGAGGCTAAAAAAGCAAATCGAGTCGTCATCGATTGGCCAAATGGGGGACGACAAATCCTCAAAAATATAACAGTTGGAAGGCGTTATGTGATCGAGCAACCCCGGGATCTACCACCCCGAAAAAAGAAGGAGGCAAAGACTCTCTTCACTGAGTCGAGGATGCTTTCGCGGGTGAGACCGAGCGAAGATATTTTTAACGATTTTAGTCGGCAACCCCTATTACCCTCGATGCATTCACAGATGGGGCCCGGAATTGCAGTAGGTGACATTAATGGCAATGGCCGAGAAGATCTTTATGTTTCGCATCCGGCAGGGCAGGAAGGAAAGCTTTACGAACAAACTAATGGCAGTGGCCGGTCGACTTTCTCCGAGTTAGAGATTCAGGTACTTGCGGTGGATGCTGTGAGTGAGGATATGGCCCCTCTTTTCTTCGATGCAGATAATGATGGAGATCTCGACCTCTTCGTGGTGAGCGGAGGAGTAGAGGGTGATCCAGGACAAGGAGTTTATCGAGATCGTCTTTATCTGAATTCGGGTCAAGGCGAGTTTCAAAAAGCTCCTGTAGGAATGCTGCCGGGAAGCACTGGGAGTGGCTCGGTGGCATGTGCGGCTGACTATGATCGGGATGGCGATTTAGATCTATTCGTGGGAGGGCGGTTGGTTCCGGGTTCTTACCCTGAGTCACCGGAAAGTGAGCTCCTTCAGAATGACGGAGGGAAGAAGTTTGTTGATGTGGCTGCGGGACGATTCGGGGGATTGGTAACCTCGGCCTTATGGACTGATGTCGATGCCGATGGCTGGCTGGACTTACTCGTAACGCGGGAGTGGGGAACGATTGCTCTTTTCCGAAACAATAAGGGTGAGTTGATTGAGGACACTCAAAAAGCTGGGCTTGCGGATCGCACCGGATGGTGGAATAGCATCGTTGGAGGAGATTTTGATGGTGATGGCGACTTCGACTACGTGGTTGGAAATAACGGGCTCAACACTAAGTATGAAACGCCAGCTCTCCTCTACTATGGCGATGTCGATGGCACAGGTAGGAAGAGGATTCTCGAAGCCGAGATGGAGAAGGGTAAGTGTTATCCGATTCGTGGATTGAGCTGTTCCAGCAATGCCATGCCTTTTTTGAGAAAAAAGACTCCCAAGTTCCATGACTTCGCCT
>JAKMEV010000559.1:0-2843 GCA_022425785.1 Akkermansiaceae bacterium
TTCGAATACACTCGCGCTGAGTGGCAAAAAGACCAGCAATGGATACAGAACGACGAAAAGCAGAGCTGACTGTCCTTCTGGCAAGTCAACGAGAGGAAATCGATAAGTCCCGCCACCGGATCAAGGAGGAACTGAGCCCGACTCACCTTCTCAAGAAATCGATCCAAAGAAGTCCCACCGCTTGGTTTGTCGGATCCCTGGCCACGGCAACCCTCACCAGTCTGATTCTCCGCCGACCCAAAGTGGTCGTCAAAGACCGCAAACGCCGTGGACTCATCTTTTCGGCTTTGAAAATGGGATTTTCCGCCGCCCGCCCGGCAGTGAGTGCCTGGCTGATGTCGAAAGCAAAATCCGAACTGAAAAAGCGCTCCATCACTCAAGATTAAATTCCATGCTTGGCGGGGACTCTGAAAAGTGATTTCTCTACTGAATAATCCCCTCTTAAAGGCGTCTTTCTCAATTAATACCAACAATTTATGTCAGAACACGAAGTCCTCGCGCACGTCGACGAATATTTGAAGATTGGAGTCGAATATGATTGCTCCGACATCCATCTCCCAGCCGGATATCCCCCTGCTTGGCGACGATACGGCACCCTCTCCCCGATCTGGGATACTCACGAGCCACTTACTCACGAACAAACCGAACAACTTGCCCGGACTTTCCTGGACGAAAAGCAATGGGAACACCTCGACCGGGTCGGTGATGTTGATTTTGCCTATGCCAATGAAATGGGCCGTTACCGCGCTTCCGTCGTACGCCAACGTCTGGGCTATGAACTCGTGTTTCGGATCATTTCCACCCACATCCGCACCATGGAGGAACTGGAACTTCCGATCGAGCACCTCAGACCCCTCACCCGATACCAAAATGGTCTCATCCTGATCACCGGATCCGTCGGTTCCGGAAAGTCAACTACCATGGCCTCTCTGGTCGACTTTATCAATAAGGACCGCGAAGACCACATCCTCACTCTTGAGGACCCTATCGAGTATGTTTTCCAGTCCCAGGGATGCCACGTGAACCAACGTGAAGTACACTCACATACCGAGTCGTTCCCAAAGGCCCTTCGCGGAGCTCTCCGGGAAGACCCCGACATCATTATGGTCGGTGAAATGAGAAACCTTGAAACAATCTCGCTTGCTCTTACCGCAGCGGAAACCGGTCACCTCGTTCTGGCAACGCTGCACACTGGAAACGCACCCCGAACACTCGACCGTGTTCTCGATGTCTTTCCGGTTGACCAGCGTGACCAGATTCGCGTGATGGTTTCAGAATCCCTGCGGGGAATTGTTTCCCAGCAGCTCGTCCCCAAAGCAGACGGCACGGGCCGGGCCCTGGCTTTGGAACTACTCGTCAATACTCCGGCGGTTGCCGCAACCATTCGCGACGGAAAAACCTTCATGCTCCCCGGCATCATGCAAACCGGTAAGAACGTCGGCATGATCACAATGGATGAATCCCTTCGCCAGCTTCAGGCCAATGGCCTCATCACCCAAGAGGAAGCTCTTTACCGATGTGAAGATAAGAGCCTCATGAAATCTTTCTTCCAAGCCTAATTCTTTAACAATCACACACAGTTTCATCATGGCGACCATCGACCGTTTATTTCAATATCTCGTTTCTTCCGGCGGTTCCGACCTCCACCTCTCCGAAGGATCCCCGCCCAAGATCCGTGTTCACGGTTCAGTCAGCGCAATTCCGGACGAACCGGTGCTCGACGGAGAGTCATTTAAAAACCTCCTCAGCGAAATCTGCGAGCCTTCGGCATTCGAAAAATATCTCGAATGCGGCGACCTCGACTTCGCATACGAGATGGACGAGGAATCCCGCTTCCGCTGCAATTACCTCAAACAGCAAAACGGACTCGGAGCAGTCTTCCGTTTAATCCCGACCGAGATTGCCTCGATCGAGGACCTCAATCTCCCGACGGTCATTAAGGAATTCGGACATATGAGATCAGGGCTGGTCCTCGTCACTGGTCCAACCGGCTCCGGCAAGTCGACCTCTCTTGCAGCCTTACTCGACTATATCAACACCAATTTCAACCGCCACATCATCACCATTGAGGAGCCGATCGAATTTGTACACCGAAGCAAGCAATCCATCATCACCCAGCGTGAGGTTCCCATTCAGACGCCAAGTTTCGCCGACGGGCTGCGTGCCTCCCTCCGGGAAGACGCGGATATCGTCCTCGTGGGTGAGATGCGGGACCTTGAAACAATCTCTCTTGCGCTCACCGCGGCAGAGACTGGTCTTCTCGTCTTCGGAACGCTACACACCAACAACGCCCGTAAGACCGTTGACCGCATCATTGACGTATTCCCCGCCGACCAACAGTCGCAGGTCCGCACCATGCTCGCAGCCTCCCTCCGTGGAGTAGTTGCCCAGCTTCTCTGTAAGCGGGTCGACAAACCCGGCCGAACTGCCGTGAATGAAATTCTCTTCGCAACTCCGGCGGTCGCTGCCATTATTCGCGAAGGTGCCACCCAAAAGCTCTTTGATGTCATCATCGGAGGTAAAGCCGAAGGGATGCAATTCATGGACGAAGCAATTTGGGAGAAACTCCAGGCCGGAATGATCTCTCCGCAGGAAGCTTATATGAAGGCTATTGACAAGACGCGCTTCAAACCCTTCCTCCCCGAGGAGGACAAATCTCTCGCCATCGCTTCCGGGGAAAACCCCAACGAACGATAGCACAACCAATTAGATTCCGTAAATGGGCTCTGTCTGGTGACAGAGCCCATTTTTTTGAATCTGAACCCGAGGGATGCCGATTGACTTAAATTCCGCAGCCTCTAATTTTTAGAGGAGCCACTTCTACCTCATGCCCGCTTCCGACA
>JAKMEV010000602.1:0-2353 GCA_022425785.1 Akkermansiaceae bacterium
TGGCCTTTAATTCAACTCGCGTAACGGTGACCAAAGCTTCCCCGTTGTCGCCGCCCAGATGGAATTCATCGACGGTAATCGATCCCCCCTCAAGAGTGACCGAAGTTTGATCATGAATGAGCTTCAAAGCCTGCGCCTGAAGCTTGCCACCAGTCACAACAATCTCAGCGCGCGTATCCTCGCTCGAGTCATACTGAGAAAGTTGGACGAGGGACGATGACAGAATGGAACCCGATAGGAGCAAGGTTGATTGCGCATTATTCCGCCCGACAAACAGACGGCCATCCGTGATTAAATCGCCTCTGATGTCAGCAAAAGCTTCCGCGCCACGATTGAATCCGAGAATAGTTTCCGCACTCCCCAGTATCAACTGACTCTGCGGAGGTAGGGACATGGAACCGCTGGAATTGTTGTCGAGATGAGAGTCGCCCGCCACTTGCGCTTAGGGCGTCAAATTGCTCCCATCAAAAACCGCATCCCCCGAAAAATGAAGCTGCGAATCGTGCGAGCCCATCTCCAAATTTCGGTTTCCACCCGAAGAGAATGTCCCACCTCCGTCGCGATGATTTCCGAATCCGTCAGAAGCTCCACCTCCAAAGTCGATGGACCCTGCCCCGCATCCATCCGGATGTCCCGCAAAACCGTCGCCGTATTCAACGCCTCGCTCAGCGACACTTTCAAATCAGAACCATTGGGTGCCGCAATCCGCACGTTGATATTCCCCGGCGAAGTAGGCGATCCCGGATAATCCTCAATGGCAGGATCAGCCTCGACATTCCAAATCCAATTGTCGGAATCCTCCCAAGTCGATCCATCACTCCCATCACTCCCATCACTCCCATCACTCCAACTCGCACCATCGGCAAGAATCAAAGGGCAACTAAAAAACGGCAACAGCAGAACAGAGGGTCGTCTCATCAACTCACAGAATGGAAACGATCAGCTCAACCTTAGCAAAATAATGAGAAAAAATTGCCCAATCTCCTAATTTCGTATCCCATCCCCCCATGTGCCGGTTTTTACTCCTCCTTTCTCTGATCTCCCTCAACTCGCTCGCTGCCACCAAACCCAATATCGTCTTCCTCATCGCCGACGACTGCACCTTCCGCGACCTCGGCTGCTACGGAGGACAGGCCCACACCCCCAATATCGACAAACTCGCCCGCGAGGGCATGCGCTTCACCCGCTGCTTCCAAACCGCCCCGATGTGCTCCCCCACCCGACACAATATCTACACTGGACTCCACCCCGTCACCAGCGGCGCTTATCCAAATCACACCTACGTCGAAAAAGACACCAAGAGCGTGGTGCAATACCTCAACACCCTCGGCTACCGCGTCGCCCAAAGCGGCAAAAACCACGTCTCTCCCGCCAGCGTTTTTGCATGGGAGAAAATTCCCGGCGGCAAGAATCCCGAATTCGACAAAGTCGATTCCTTCATGAAGGACTGCGCCGATACTGAAGAACCCTTCTGCCTCCTCCTCTGCTCCAACGAGCCCCATACCCCCTGGAACAAAGGCGACGCCTCCCGCTACCCGCCCGCCAACATTCGACTTCCCTCGTACTTCGTCGATACCCCGGAAACCCGCGACGCCATGTCGCGCTATCTCGCCGAGATCACCTACTACGACAGTCAGGTCGGCCAGACGATGCAACTTCTCAAAAAACACCATCTCTCCGAAAACACCCTCCTCATTGTCACCAGCGAACAAGGCTCCTCCATGCCCTTCGCCAAGTGGACTTGCTATGACAACGGCCTCCAAACTGGGCTCATCGCCCGCTGGCCCGGCAAGATCAAATCCGGCACCGTCAACCCAGCCATGATCGAATACCTTGACCTCCTCCCCACCTGGGTCGAAGCCGCCGGAGGTACTCCCGATCCTTCGCTCCAGGGAAAAAGCCTCCTCCCTGTCTTCGCCGGAAAAGAAACTCACAAAACACACGTCCACGGCATCATGACCACCAAGGGCATCAATTCCGGCTCACCACACTACGGCATTCGTTCCGTCCGCTCGGAGAAATTCAAATACATCTGGAACCTCACTCCCGAAGCCGAATTCAAGAACGCCTGCACCAATAGCCCTGAATTCAAAAGCTGGCTCACCATCGACACCCCAAACGCCAAGGCCCTCGTCAAACGATACCAATTCCGCCCCAAGGAAGAACTCTACGACATCGTCAACGACCCGCTCGAACTCAACAACCTCGCCGGCGACGAAAAGCACACCGAAACGATGAACGAACTTCGTTCCAAGCTCACCGCCTGGATGAAAAAATGCGGCGACGAAGGCCAGGCCACCGAGCTCAAAGCCATCGAACAAATGACGAGAGGCCGCAAAAAGAAGAAATCAAA
>JAKMEV010000005.1:0-16163 GCA_022425785.1 Akkermansiaceae bacterium
GCATGGCGGTGCCGGATGGGATGATGGGATGAATGAAACCGGTGCGGATTTGAACTTCCTCCGTTCATTTGCGCAGGCCACTGGCTTCAAAAAGATTGCCCGGAAAGGTGAGAGTCATTCTATCGCGCTTCTGAAAAAATATCCCAAGGATGGTTTTCCTCCCTTCGTCTATCTCACGGGTAATAACAGCATGGGGCGGGTGAGCTCTGCGGAAATAAAGATTCTTCGCGAATACTGTTTGGGTGGCGGGATGCTCATTGCTGATGCGGGAAGTGCGCGTTTCCACAGCTCCTTCATCCACTTCATTAGGCAGGTTTTTCCGGATAAGCCACTGCTGGATATCGCAGACGACGATATTATCTACCAACTTCCTTATCGTTTTCCAGAAGGCGCTCCCGCGTTTTGGCACCATGGCGGGCGACGAGCTCTGGGGATCAAACACGAGGGTCGCTGGATGGCCTTTTATCATCCGGGTGATATGAACGATGCCTGGAAGTCCCAGGGATATACCGATGTGACATCTGAGATGCGCGAGGCTGCGACCAGTCTGGGAGTGAACCTTGTTTACTATGCCTTCAATCATTGGGACGACGCGGTGACGAAAGCCAAGAAATGAATTGGAATCCGGAATACTTTAGCTCGATTGGATACCTCGGAGTGCTTCTCACCGGAGGAGCTCTCTTGTTGTGGATTTGCTACATCGTGAAGCCCTTGCGGATCGCGAGTTTGGTGGCCCTGGGATTTGTGGTTGTTGCTTTTGTCTGCGCGAGGACGAACTCGAAGATTCATGTGAACCGCATTCAGCCCGATCGTAGCGAGGAACTTGCAAAGCAGGGGGCCCAAGAGGAGGCGAGGAAGCAGGCTCTTCTCGACAATAGAGGGGACGAGGTTGCCCAGATTCGTTTTGCCGAAGACGGAGCCAATGATTTTCTGGATCGGGCCGGGATGGATGATGCCGATCTCAAATACTTTGAGAGCCAGGGAGGATTAGGGGAACCCGAGTGGAAGAGGGAAAAAAAGACGCGGAGCGGAGGAGGCGGAGACGACAGTCTTGAGTCGGAGATTGGAGGGGAGGGCGTGATTGGTGGAGTACAGTCGGATGAGTTTGATACGGACGAGAGTAAGGAGCCCATCATTATGTCAGAGGCGGATCTTGTCATGGCCAATCGATTGGATCTGCTGAATCTCAAGCTGACGCTGATCTTTTTGGTAGTTGGAGTAGGGGTCTTTCTTTTCGACTATCTTCGGCGGGCCAATATCTATGGCAAGGCTTCCCGGCCTTTACCTCTTCCCAGCTCCTTGTTGAATGCCTTGACGCCGATGGCTCCCTTGGTGATTTCAAAGAAGAGGTGTCGAAAGTCAGCCCGGGGTGAGTTGGCCCGGTTGGTAAAGCGGGGTGATTCTTTTATTTATCTGACTGATGATCCCGCCCGGACTGCGAAACTGCCCAAGTCGATGAGAAGGCTACCCTTCGTCGGAGGGAAGGAAGAGTTGATTACCGCAAGCGCTGAAATCGATGAAGGGTTCATTTTCGAATCAGTTTGGTATGGTCGCAGTTCGTTTGTGTCTGCCGACCCGGGAAGGGCGCTTATGTTTCTTACCGTTTTTCAGGCAATGTTGGAGCAGCGAAAACTCTCGCGGGCCAGGGTCTCCCAGACGGCCCACCTTGTTTGGGATCTTCAGTCGCCCATGCCCCGACAGACCCGCGCAGACTTGTTGAAACTGGCGACGGCGACCGGGTTTTCAATTTTGATCCTTCGAGAGAAGGCATCCAAAGAAGCCTCTCATCAATCCAAACTCAAAGGAGAATCCATCCCTTCATGAAGACACTTATTTCGATTACTTTGCTCTTGTTCGTATCCTTTGCTTCGGCAGACGAGCGCACCCTGACTCCCGAACAGATGCAGGCGATCGCAAACGAAGGGGCACCCGATGGCGCACAGAACCAACGCCCGAAGAAACTGACCGACCTGACTAAGGGCGAGATTCCACCTCCGACGTTCGATAAGCCGTGGACACTGGGGCCTACTGGGATTGTTGGAATGTGGACTGGCAGATTTACTGGTGATCAGTTTCAGGTGTTGAGCACCGTAAAAGGCTCACCCGCTGATGGAAAATTCCTGCCCGGCGACGTGCTCATCGGCATGAATGGCAGGAAGTTTCAAGCAGGTGGTCACCTTGGCGTGGTGATTGGAAACGGAGTCATTGAAGCAGAACGTGAAAAGAATGGCGGCAAGATCAGCTTCCTCGTGTGGCGCGATAAAAACTACGTCAAACGCTTCGGCAAGAAGAACGTCGTTGGCGTTGATATCGATAAGCTTTTCGATAAGGCACGTGATGATAATTCGCTCTACGAGTGGAAAGAAGAAGAAGCTCGCACCACAGAAGCGCAAGGCTTCGGTGAGTTTCCCGTCATTCCCAGCAACCTTGAGATCACCCTGACCCTGCGCACATTTCCAGACTACAGCGACACTGCTCCCTACGATTGCCCGAAGACAGTGCAGATTCTCGAAGACGCGTGGAAGGTGTTGGAGAAAAGGTTTGTCGTTGATCCTCGGAAGCCACGCAGTGGTCGTGGCGGTATGTTAGAAGCGATCGCGCTAATTGCGTCCGGCAAACCTGAGCACCGCAAAATTGTGCACGACTGGGTGCGTGGTCCGCATGCCAAGCAATGGCACCCACCCACCACCCCAGCAGGTGAGATGTTCGAACCTGGTTCCAAGGCCTACAAGGGCATGCAAAGCTGGCACCATGGATACACTGGTTTGAACTGTGCGCTCTACTACGAGGCTACTGGTGATAAATTTGTTCTGCCAGCACTGGAAAAATTCGCCATCAATACGGCTCTCGGTCAGAGTGGTGGTGGAAGCTGGGGTCACACCTTTGCCTTCCCATCCTTCAATGGCGGCGAATTCCACCGCATGAACCCCGGCTACGGAGCACTCAATGCCGCCGGGAACCGATGCTTCTTCCTCATCACCCTGGCACAAAAACTCGGCATCAAGCACCCCGAGATCGATCAAGCGGTCAAGCGCGCTCACAAATTCTTTGGTTCCTACGTCGACCAAGGTGCTATCCCATACGGCGACTTTGGCGCCGCCGCCACCGATGACAGTAACGGAAAGAACACCGGTATTGCTTTTGCGATGAAGCTTCTCGGCGATGACTATGGCGCGAAGTATTTTGCGATGATGTCGAGCCACTGTGCCTTCACCCGGCGTGGAGGACATGCGGCCGATTACCACGGTAACTGGTCATCCTGGGCCGCCACTCTCTGTGGTCCGCAGGTGCGCATATACAACGAACGTAACTTCCGCTGGCGCCGCACGCTCTGCCGCATGTTCGACGGCAGCTTCGTCTATCATTCGCCGACATGGAAATATAAAACTCTGCGTGACCCTACGGCTACCGAGATCATTCACCAGGCAGTTTATTTGAAGCAAACGCTGATCACCGGTAAGGATCCCAACGAGGATCTCTACCCGAGTGAGAGGGAGATGAAGCAGCTGCTCACCAGCGCGCGGGCTCAGTTCAACGATCCGTGGCTCATGGAGATTGACGGCACTCCATGGCAGGAGCGCAGCACCGAGGAGCTCATTGACCTCCTCGACATCTTCAAACCCAAGGTGCGTGGGATTTTTGCCCGTGAACTGGCTAAACGTTTTAAAGCCGGAGAGAAGGAAATCGTTCCCTCCGTCGTCGAGCTTCTGGCGAGTAAGGAACCACGCTTCCGCGACGGTGCCCTGCGCGCCCTCGGTGCCTGCGGTAGTGATGTGGTGCTTGCGAACCTATCTAAAATCAGCCCTCTGCTCAGCGACTCGAAGGACTTCGTGCAGATCACCGCGGTGAAGGTTGTCTCGAAAGCGACCGATGCTAAGGATACCCAGCTCGCCATGCTGAATGCTACTCTCGAGGAACCCCAGACACTCTCACCTAACGGAGTGCGCAATGTGACCCAGTATGCCCTCTTCGGGAAAGACAACATTCTTGCTAACACCCCCTTCGAATCCGATTTCGATGAAATGCTTGTGCGCATGGCCCTTGAGGAACTCATTACCCTGGACCCCGCATTCAAGAGTTTCACGGGCTCGCGTCTCAAGTCCTGGGGCAAGGACACCATCGTCAAGATGGCCGGGCCTCTTACCTTCGCTGCAGAGGAAGAGCAAATCGTCGACCAGATGTTTGCCAATCGCTGCGAGCCGTCACAGTTTTTGTTAGCTAAGTTTGGTTACCGCGAGGGTGCTCATAGCACCGCCCACAGGCTGCTCAAAAAAGCAG
The DNA here is from genome assembly GCA_022425785.1 of Akkermansiaceae bacterium. Classification (GTDB taxonomy): domain Bacteria; phylum Verrucomicrobiota; class Verrucomicrobiia; order Verrucomicrobiales; family Akkermansiaceae; genus SW10. The sequence goes on from JAKMEV010000005.1 coordinate 4,279, forward strand.
CGATCCCGCGCCACATCCGACCCCACGTCGGCTACAAGCGCAACCTGATCGATCCTGAAGTCGTCGAAAAACAACCGGGTGCGTTTCACGATTTTGTTGAGCCGCTTGGCGTAGCCCTTACCGACGACCCACTGCAAACGGTGATGAAGCTGGAAGGGGATAAGAAAATCTTCATCGACATGATCAAGTATTATGATCTGATCAAGGCGTCGAAAAAATCAGCACCCATGCCGAGCATCGCCTTAGATGTGCAGAAAATGTTCCAAGCCAAGCTCGATGCTCTCGATGGCACCGGTGCCAAGATGAAGCTGTGTCGCGCTGAACTCAAAGATCCGTTACGGAAAAACTATTTCCGAAAAATGGCGGCGATGACAGCCCTCAACGAAACACTCGGCGAGGGTGCCCTGGAGGATCTTTTACCCTACCTCGGGCATAGCTACTGGCGACTGCGCGAGCACAGCCAGAAGATCGCCGTGGAGCTTGTCAGCGTGGGTGCGGATGAACCGCTCGCCGCGATTTTCTCACAAACCAGCAACCCGGGGTCCGCCGCCGGTATCCTCGAGGTGTTTGCCAAGGCAAAATCAGCGACGGGTCTGCCATTCGCCAAAAAAGCGATGAAGCACGACGAGCCGCTGATCCGTCAGGCAGCCGTGAAAACGTATTTCGCCCTCGGTGGTGATAAGGTGCTGCCGGAAATTCTCGCCCACCTGAAGCAAGTGACTACCCAGGAAGACCTGCGTGGCTGTGAACAGGCACTGCTTTCCCGTCGTGATGATGCCGCCCACATGACCGCCGTGCGCAAAGGTGTCTCAGGAATGCTTGCAAGGGCATCCGATATCTTACGTCCATCGCTCTATTACCTGCTCTCTCAGATCGGTGATACCGAAAGCATTGCGGCACTTGAAAAAGCCGCCGGCACAGACAGCGTGGCTGAGCTTGAGTCGATCATTTTTGCCCTGTCCTACTCACGTGGTCGTGCTGCAGATGACCTGATGCTCAAGCTCGCAAAATTAGATAAACAGACAGCCAGAGTCGTCGCTAACCAGTCGGTTCGCCGCATGGTTGTGGGGCCTGAAGGCTTCGGTGATATCACCAATGCGCAGCGTCTTGATTTTGCCGAACCATTGCTTAAGCTACACCTCGATAAGCGTCTTATTAGTTTTTTGGCTAACGTGCATGAAGCGCGTGCGCTGCGGACCTTAATGTATTGTCTAGAAAAGGGAGTGGGCACGGCTGCCGAGAGTCTTGTCGCGAATGCCGAGGGCATGAAGAAACTTTCGCCCGCTGATTCTAAGATCGCCGCCAAGGCGATACGTGATGTCATCGAATACATTGAAGTGTCCCATCTCCGTGGTGGCCCGGAGGCTCACAGCACGGTGCAAGATAACTATTATGGCTGGAAAGCTCTTCAGGCTAGGGCAGGGAAGGTCCTGCTCAAGATCCACAAGCCTGAGGCTGCTCCGATCCCGACCTTTGATCCGCTCGATCTGGAATAGTTTGCTATGGGTAAAAAAATCCTTCGCCAACTGGTCGACGGGCGAAGGACGTCAAATTGAAGTTCGAACGCGTTTAGCGTCGGTGGCAAAACCGAATCCTAACCCGCCCAAGCTGATGAGAAGGAGAGTGACTTTTCGTGATTGCTACCTCAAAATAGAGATTTGTTAGACTGTGTTTGCTCAGGGTTTGCTTTTGAAATCCGGTTTCAAGTTGGCGGCCGCTTTGTGGGCCTTTTTCGTGTCCAGAATTCTTCCCGGGTCTCCTTGCTCTTTAAGTTGTTCATCGAGAATGGTTGAGAGCTTCTTTTTAATTTTGGCGTGAGCAGGGTCGGTAGCGAGATTGGTCATTTCAAAATGGTCCTCGGTGGTGTGATAGAGCTCTTCAGGAGGACGATTCATGAAGCGGTTGACGAGTTTTTCGTGTTGGGGATTTGAGAAAGAGGAGAACACCCAGCTTTGCCAGTAGGGATTGTGTTCGCTTTTTCCCATGAGGTGTTTTTCGATGTAAAGGGTGTCGGGAGAGAGGTTTCGGATGTAGCGCCACTTGCCATTGGTCACCGAACGGATGGGATAGGACGGGCCCTCGGGGAAGTTGTTGTGCATCCCGAAGGCATAGTCGCGGTGATTGGCGTGCTCGCCGTAAAGAACCGCAGCGAAACTGGTGCCATCGAATTTTTCGGGTGTCGCTTCAGCTCCGGCGAGATCGAGGAGAGTGGGAAGAATGTCGGCGTATTGCACGATGGCTTGGGTGCGGGCGGGTGCGATTTTTCCCGGCCAGCGAGCGACGAGAGAAGTGTGGAGACCGCTGTCCCAATTGGTCCACTTGCAGCCGGGGAATTGAGCACCTTGCTCGCTGGTGAAAAGGACGAGGGTATCGTCGGCGAGTTTGGTTTCATCGAGGAGAGCGAGGAGTTCGCCGACCTGGGAATCCATGTAGGTGATCTCGGCGAGGTAGTCGGCGTATTGCTTCCGCGTCATCGGGGTGTCAGCGAGATACGAGGGGAGTTTGATTTTCTTGGGCGGGTAGGCCGAGGCGTCGCCCATCACCCAAGGTGCGTGTGGTTCGGTGAGAGCGACGACGAGGCAGAAAGGTTGCTTCGAATCGCGCGTGATGAATTCCTTGCTGCCGGAGAGGTTGTGCGGATTTGTGGGATTTCGGACACATGAAGGATCGAATCCGGGGACCTTTTCAAAGGGAAAGACGGACTTGGGTTTGACGTGAATCTTGCCGGAAAGTCCGACCCGATAGCCGAGAGGATTGAGAAGGTGAGGCATGCTCTTGGTTCCGGGGCGGCAGGTGCCGTGATTCCACGCGCAGCCATTTCGATGAGGATATCGTCCGGTGTAGAGTTCGGATCGGCAGGGCGAGCACATCGCCATTCCGAGGTAGGCCCGGTCGAAAACGAGTGATTGATTGGCGAGCGCGTCAAGGTGGGGAGTCTTGGCATTTTGTCCGCCGTTGAGGGGGAGGTCGCTGAAGGTGCAGTCGTCAGCAATGATGATGAGGACGTTGGGTTTTTGATCCGCGCGCAGAGCCGTCGAGAGGCAGAGGAGAAATAGGAAGGTGAGTGATTTCATAAGGAAGTTTAAAAGAGTTCGCCTTGGGTGTGTCGAGGAGGATTTTTCAGGAGTGGATTTGGAGCGTCGTTGACCTCTAAAGAAAGGACGGAGGGTTCCAAGGTGGAGAGTGATTGGGAGAGATATTGGTTTTGGCGTTCTTGACCGAGGAAGGCGGGCATGCGGTGGTGGATGGGGGAAACGAAGTCATTGGCGTCAGTGGTGAGCATAGAGACACAGTCGCCGAGTTCGGTGTTGGGTTCCCAGAGGCCAGCGGCGTAGAGCCATTGTTGGGCGGCGCTGCGGAAGAGGTGGGTGCGTTTGTGGCCCTTGGGGCCGGACCACTCGTAGTAGGAGATCAGAGGGATGAGGCAGGGGCGTCGGGCGAAGGATTCTTTCCAAACCGGGCTTTCGAGATTGTCGCTACGGGTGTTATTGATGACACCGAGGCCTTTGCGTTGAAAGCCCCACCGCATTTCGGTCAGGGTGCCGTCTGGAAGAATGACGGGAGTGGAATCGGTGCGACGAATGAGTCGGGTTTCCGGTTCGTCGGAGAGTGAATCGGGCGGATTGCCGCCGAAGGGGAGAGGGATTTTTTTGGTTTTCTGGGCCGTGTTGAAGGCGTTGCACATTCTTTAAATGAGAATCTGCGCATTTGTAAGGAAGCTTTCAAGGAGATCATTTGTTCTCGATCCGAACTCGAATGGGCCATATCTGACAAGCTATCCGCAGATGGGGGGAGAGTGGATCGTTAAAATGCGGGGGCAAAGATCTGGGCATAAAAAAACCCGGGAAGCCGGAGCTTCTCGGATTTGTGAGGAGATTAGGTTGCGCGCCTGGTGATTAACCAGCATTGCGCACCTTCTTAATGATGCTCCCTACGGTTGAGGAGGGCTTGGCGCCAACGGCGAGCCATTTGTCAGCTTTTTCCAGATCGAGGGTGTAATTTTCACCTTCGGTCATGGGGTTGTATGTGCCGAGCTGCTCGATATAGCGACCATCACGGCGCTTGCGGCTGTCTACAGCGACGATTTTGTAATAGGGCCGGTCTTTGGATCCTTGGCGAGTGAGTCGAAGTGCTACCATATAATTTGGTGGTGGGCGCGGAAGCTGTGCGAATTTGGCGTCTTTGCCAAGAATTATTTAGCTTAAATCACGGGAATATTACAGGCGTGCCTTTCGAGATGGCTGAATTGGGGACGGAAATTGCTTGGTAGGGCAGGGATTTTCGTTTAGTTAAGGCACGTTAACTATTTCTATGAGATGTCCCCGATGCGTTCAAAAAATCCATCTAGCGGCGACATCCTGTCCGCATTGTGGATTTACCGTGGAGCATGCGGACGAGCTTTTTGGTAATCAGGACGTATCTTTGCAGAAATTCAGTGACCCGGCAGGGGTCTTGCGAATGAAAGAACGCAAACCAATGCGCAAGTTGATGAAACGCTTTGAAAAGAGGTTTCCGCAGCTGTTTGTTTCGGTTTATTTGGGCGCTTTTGATGAAATGACGAGTATCCGCCAATTTGGTTTCTGGCTGCTCAACCGGGCCGCTTTTTCCGATGTCGAGGTCGACCGCCCGAATGAGAATGGAATCTTAATCGTTGTTGATGTGACCGCGAAAACGGCGGGGGTCACCTACGGATACTCCTTGTTGCCTTACCTGGATGACGAGAGCACCTTCGATGCCCTGTCAGCGGCCCATCCTTATTTGATTCAAGGTGAGTTTTTGCAGGCGATCGACCTCACAACTCGAAAGCTGGAGACAACATTGAAAAAGGGCTGGCGGAGGGCAAAGAGGAACCCCGAGAAGGTGTTGGGTGAGATTGGTCAAAATCCGGTTGCTCGGACCAAGGCCTCGCTCAAGGGAGTGCGCGTGGGAAATAAGATTAGCGAACCCCGTGAGAAAGTGGAGGTGGGAGAGTGATGGGGTTGAGAGTAATTGTTATCTTGAGTTTGGTTTCTTGCCTGATGGGGCAGGAGGCGACTCCCGAGCCTGCCAAAGAAGTTTCTGAGTTGCCTCAGTGGAAAGCAGAGGATTGGGAAATGTTAAAGACCGGGGAATTGATTCCCGGTTCGACGATTTTTGGTGGAATTGCTTTGGAGCGATTGTTGTCCGGAGACCAGGAGCCGATTGAGTTGGATCCGGTGGTGAGGGAAATTCCGGAGAAGAAGCCAGTCGTAGAAGAATGGCCTTTGAAGATCAGTGAGGAGTTTTTGAGCCGCTATTTCCATCATGCTCCCGAGGCTTTTCTGGTCGATCCCCAGGATTTGCTGACCGAGCAGGAAAAGCAGGAGCGCGAGAAATTTTTAAATGATCATGCAGATGATTCAGGGTTTGATCTCTACGTCTACCTTTTCGATGCCAAGCAGGAGATTCCAGTGGGAGAATCGTTGCAGGGAGTCGTTTTAGATCATTTCGCGGACAAGGAGTCTACAGCCGTAGTATTTTATTTCATGGGTGATCCAAAAAGGTCTGAATTGGCCTTTTCGGAGGACCTCAGTGGAGAGATCAGCCAGGGAAATATGCGGGATCTCATGAAGCTTTCGATTGAAGAGGCCATGGAGAGTGATGAGTCTTTGGCGCAGCTCGAGTTTTTTTCGGATCAACTCGCCAGGCGCTTGTCAGGGTTGGAGAAAAAGTTGAAGGAGGATGGCGTGCTCGGCGCGCGCTTGAGAGGGATGGGCGAAAAAGAGGAAGAGAAACTCGGGAGTCTGGCCTCTCTCTGGCATGATTTCCGAGAGAATTCGGAAGCGTTCCTCGCCGTGGTTGTTCTGGTAAGCCTTGCTCTTTCGGTCGGTCTTCTTGTTTTCTTGAGGTATTTGCTGGACCGCAATCGGGCATTTGTTTTTCCCGATGCTCAGGGGAGCCCTCTGCTGGGAGCTCCTCATGCGCCAGGCGTAGGTAGTGTGATTTCCTACCATAACCGGACGCAACCTCCGTCGATTCAGCGGAATAACTATCCGGATTATTTGCAGCGAATGTGAAGAGGTGAGCCCTCCCTGATTTTTATTTTTGACTCTCGTCGAAATTCAGGCGAAACCCGTGTTTCTGAGGCCCGGCCGGCTGTTCAATATACGCAGATTCGGGGGAGTTTGCGGAGCGGTGGTCGGGCCTTTTTTGTTCTTACAACTGGATTTTGCCCATTGCTATTCGGTGCGTGCGCTTTTAACTTACGGCATATGAAATTGCGCAAAGCAATCTATGTGTTCCTCGGAATGCTTTCCATGCAGGCTTCGGCGGATCGATTGTATTTTAATGATTTGTCGACCCCTAAATCGCTCGCTGATCTTCGAGCGATCCAAGAGGCGATGCAGTCAAACCTCTCCCGGGCCCGGGAGGCCACGGTTTGTCTTCAAATTGGAGAAGGATCAGGAAGTGGGGTGATTGTGAGCCCGGAAGGTTTGGTGCTGACTGCGGCTCACGTGACGGGAGGAGTTGGGGAGGAAGTCAAGGTGGTCATGGAGGATGGCACCGAATATCAGGGAGTATCACTGGGATTAAACGCCAAGACAGATGCCGCGATGCTGAAAATTACCGATTCCGGGCCGTTTCCCTTCGTAGAATACGATAAGGTCGATGCAACCAAGTTGGGGGACTGGGTTTTTTCGTTGGGCCACTCGGGCGGATTCGATAAAGCGCGGGGAATTAATGTCAGGATCGGGCGACTGGTGCGGGAAGCCGAGACCACCATCCAGTCGGATTGTATGCTGATCGGCGGAGATTCCGGCGGTCCTCTTTTCGATATGACTGGAAAAGTGATTGGGATTCACAGCCGGGTCGGCGCTTCGAAAGAAGAGAGTATGCATGTGCCGCTTCGTGAGTTTCAGGCCCACTGGGAAGAACTTGAGAAAAGTGACTTCGTGGGTGAAGGTCCATTCGCCAAAAAGCCTGTTCCGGGAAGTGGTTTTCTGGGAATGTTGGTGGAGGACGATTTGGAAAAAAAAGGTCTGCGCGTCACAGAACTGTGGGAGAAGGGACCGGCGGAGAATGCCGGAATCAAGGTGGGTGACTTGATCGTGGAGGTCGAGGGCGAGAAGGCAACCCAGGAATTATTAAAGAACACCCTTGGGCAGCTTGGTTCCGGTCAGAAAATTTCGATCAAGTGGACCGACGGCGAAGAAATAAAGGAAAAAGAACTGAAACTGGGGGACCGACCATGAAGATTATTATTACCTCAATCATTCTCTGTTCGTCTGTCCTTGGGAATACTCTTCCCTCGGAGCAACGGAAGACCAACAAGTCGATGCAGGCGACTCTCTCTCCGGTGCAAAAATATCTTCAGGAGAGTAGTGCGGTCTTTTATGATTCGAAGAAAAGAGTGCCCTTTGTCTACGGGACGATTGTGAGCTCGGATGGCTTGATTTTGACCAAGGCGAGTGAACTCGACGAAGTGGAAGAGTTTTACATTCGGATTGGAGCCGAGCGCTACAAGGAGCCTACTATTTTGAATAGGAATGAAACCTGGGATCTCGCCCTGGTAAAGATTGAGGCGGAAGGATTGATTCCAGTCAAGTTGGATGGGAATAGTGAAGTGGAGTTAGGAACCTGGACGGTGTCCAATGGTGCCAGTGACCGAAAAACCCGGCGTCCGCGCCCCGGAATTATCAGCGCCAACAAACGGGAAATCAAAGGTGGAAGTCCCGCCGTGCTTGGCGTGGGATTCAAGATGAAGGATGACAGGATCACCATCACCAAAATCACGGAAGATTCCGGTGCGGAGAAAGCCGGATTGGAGAAAGGTGATTTAATTATCGGTTTCGATGGTAAAGAAGTTGGTGATGACAAAGAGTTTATTGAGTTGTTAAAAGCCAAGGCGGCTGGTGAAATCGTGAAGCTTAAAATCCAACGGGATGAGGAGGTTTTGGAGTTGGATGTTGAGCTCATGGCCCGCCATAAACTTTTTGGCGGACCCCAGAGCCGGAACGATTCCATGAGTGGTGATTTCTCCGAACGCCGGAGTAGTTTCCCCATGGTGCTGCAGCATGAGACCATGCTGTCGGCGCGCTCCGTGGGTGGCCCCTTGTTTGCTCTGGACGGACGGTTTCTCGGAATGAATATCGCAGCTGCGAACCGGGTGGAGGCCTTTGCGATTCCGGTTGAAGACCTCAGTAGCGCCCTCTCCGAGATGAAAGTAGCCTCGGGGCTTTAGCTTCGTTCGGCCCGATGTTTCTTAAAGAGCGTGAGGGTGACTTGTCTTTCTTTCGCATGATCCAGAATAGGGGAAGGATAGCCCTTCGCGATTGGGAGTCCATCTTCAGGCGGGGCCTGAAGGCTTTTGTCCGGGACATCGATTAGTTCGGGAACCCAGGTACGAATGTAGGCTCCTTTTGGATCGAAGCGCTTGGTCTGCGACCATGGGTTTTGAATCCGGAAGTAGGGCGCGGCGTCCGCGCCTGTACCGGCGCTCCATTGCCAACCACCGTTGTTCGAGGCGATTTCACCATCGACGAGATGCTGCATAAAAAATTGTTCTCCAAGTCTCCAGTCGAGGTGGAGATCTTTGGTGAGAAACATCGCGACGATCATGCGAACACGATTGTGCATGAACCCTGTGGTAAGGAGTTCCCGGACGCCAGCATCGACGATGGGGAAACCGGTTTCCCCCTTTTTGAAGGCCTCGAATTTTTCGTCGGGAGCAAACCAAGGCAGGCCTCTCCAGTCGGGGTTGAACTCGTGATGCAAGACTTCTGGGAAATGGTGGAGAATCTGAAAGTAAAATTCTCGCCACGCCAGTTCTTTAAGGTATTGTGGTGATCCACAGGAGCGGGCTTTTTGGTAAAGTTCCCGAATCGAGATTGTTCCCCAGCGAAGATCTTGAGAAAGTCGACTCGTTCCGCTGGCGGAAGGAACATCCCGAAAAGAATCGTATTTTGAGATGCGGGAGGAAAGCGCTTCTCGCATTCGGGCTCTGGCCGCTTTTTCTCCTCCCTCAAGACAGTCCGATGAATCACCGTCGGATTGCCAGTGTCCGAGGGTTGGGAGGGGGAGCGAATCAATGGCGAGGGAGTTGCTCAAGGTTTTCGGCTTCCCTCCGGGAGGCGTCTTTGGGAGCGGAAGCCAACGCTTGGAGTAAGGGGTGTAAACCCGGTAGGGTGTTCCGTCGCCCTTGAGCACCTCACCGGGTCCGTGGAGACTGCTGTCTTGGTAAGAATGGACTGGAATGTTGAGATTCTCGGCGAGTTGGCATTCAATGTTCTTTCCGAAGGGATCGACATCTTGATTTAAGAAGACTGCCTCGGCTCCGGTTTCATTGATAAGCATCGTGAGCTCTGCGAGGGCCTCTCCTTCCCGGATGACCAGTGCTCCTTTGAGGTGACCGATATTTTTTGAGAGCGATTCGAGACATTGACAAAGGAAGAGCTGCCTCTTGGGTCCGGTCCATGGGTGCTCTTTTGCCCAATGACTCAAAATATAAACAGGGACAACTTCCTCAGATGCCTCACAAGCGGCAAGGAGGGCGGTGTTATCAGTAAGGCGTAGGTCTCTGCGGAACCAATGGATTACGCGGGTGTATCGTTTTGCCATACCCCCTTGATTAGCTCAGCTTCAGGAGTTTTGTGCCTTTTGAAACCGTTGTTTTGCTGAGCTTCCCGTTGACCCGACGGGAGTTGTCTACCAGCTGGATGAGGCCGGTCCTGGCGCTTTCGGCCGCATTGAGCGACTTTCGGGGCCCTCCATACTGTTTATCCGAGAAATACCTGGTGAAGGTGGTCCCGGCCCGGCTCAAGCAGAGCCGCCATCCTTCGAAAGCGGTTGTCTCGTAGGTGAAGCGAGTGAGGTTCTTGCGTGATTTCATCATTCTGATCGATTATGCTAATAGATAGTCCAGTGTGGCGGGATTTCATCTATTTTTGGTCATTTCTGCCGGTTTTTCCAAAGAATCCCTGAGAAAAGGATTGCAACTGCCTCTCCGGAGTGGTTCTTTCCGCGCCCGCGAGTTGTTGAAATCGCCGTAGGTCCTCTGAATCCACCATAAATAAGTGGGTTCACTCGCGAGAGGGAAACCCGGCAACCAAAAAAGACAATGTCAGATACTGATACCACTACTACTGAAGAGCAGGATGAAAACAACCCTGTGAAGCTCAACCGCTTCGAACTCCCGAACCGTCTCGTCAAAGACGAAGACACCGCTACCGACACATACGCTCGCTTCACAGCCGAGCCATTCGAACAGGGATTTGGTCATACGATCGGAAACTCTCTCCGCCGCGTTCTCCTTTCCTCATTGGAGGGCGCTGCCATCACCTCCGTGCGGATTGCCGGTGTGCAGCACGAATTCGCGACCCTTCCCGGAGTTGTCGAAGATGTCACCGACATCGTGCTAAATCTCAAGAAAGTCAAATTTATTGCTCACGGCAAAGAGCCACGTGTCCTTTCCCTCAATATCGAGAAGGAAGGGGTTGTTACCGCCGGAGATATCCAGGGCGACAACATGTTCGAAGTCGTGAACAAGAAGCAGGTTATCTGTAATCTCGACAAGAAGGTGAAGTTCGACTGTGACATTGAAGTTCAAGTCGGCCGAGGGTTTAAGACCGGCGACGAAAACAAGCGCGACGGTGCTCCGATCGGCGTAATCGCGATTGACTCGATTTTCTCACCTGTTTCTCGCGTGAAATATTCCGTGGAAGCTACTCGTCTCGGTCAGATGACCGACTTCGACAAGGTGATCCTTGATGTTTGGACTGATGGTCGTATCGAGCCACATGACGCCCTCCTTCAGGCTTCCGCAATTCTTCGTCATCACCTCGACGTCTTCGTCAATTACGACGACGACGCTGTTGGATTCGAAGAAGCACCAGCCGAGCAGTCCGAAGAGAATGCCGCTCTTAAGAAGCTCCTCAACATGAGCGTCAATGAGATTGAACTTTCCGTTCGTGCAGCCAACTGCCTCAACAACGCAAACATCACCTCCGTTGGTCAGCTTGCGCTTAAGACCGAGGCTGAGATGCTTAAGTATCGTAACTTCGGTAAGAAGTCTCTGAACGAAATTAAGGACAAGCTCTCGGAACTCGGACTTGGTCTTGGAATGAACCTCGATCCATCACTCCTCACTGGTGCCGCTCTCGGTGCTCCTGCTGCTCCACGCCTTGGGGTGGAAGAAGAAGCTCCCGTTGGTCTTGCCGACCTGATCGCCCAGAACTTGGACCAATAATCCACACACCCTAGAAAGAAAATTCACCGATGAGACACCGTCGTAAAACACTTAAACTCCAGCGTAAAGACGGCCACCGCCGTTCGTTGCTTGCCAACCAAGCTTGCGCTCTTATTCAGCACGGCCGTATCCGCACTACCGTCGCCAAGGCCAAGGCCCTGCGTCCTATCGTGGAGAAGCTCGTGACTCTTACCAAGAAGGAAGACGGCGTGCATGCTCGCCGTATTGCTTTCCGTTTCCTCGCTCAGAAGGACGCTGTGAAGCGCCTTTTTGATGTCGTAGCTCCAGCCGTGGGCGATCGTCCCGGTGGATACGCGCGCATCACCAAGCTTGGCGCCCGTCCCAGTGACTCCGCTCCAATGGCCTACATCGAGTGGGTGGATATTGAAAACCTCGCCGATGATGATATCGAAGAGGATGATGCCGCCGAAGCCGCCGAAGCTGCCGAAGAGTAAGACCTTCTCACGCTGAGAATTATTTCACAACGACCGGTCTCTTGATTGAGAACGGTCGTTTTTTCGTCATGCCATGAGGTCTGAGATTGGATTGCCTCCCACGTCGGTGAGGCGGAATTCACGGCCCTGGTGGAAGTGGGTGAGGCGTCTGTGGTCGATGCCCATGAGTTTGAGAATGGTGGCATGGAGGTCGTTGACGTGGACGGGGTCTTTGACGACGCTGGTGC
>JAKMEV010000010.1:0-8650 GCA_022425785.1 Akkermansiaceae bacterium
AAATCGCCGGAGAAATGGTGCCGCACGAAACCGTCGAAGCTGCCATTAATTCAGTTCTCGGATTAGATCAGGAAACCGAGCGTAAGATCGCCATCATCGGCATTCCCGATGAAAAGAAAGGCGAAGCTATTGTCCTCCTCTCAACCATCTCAGGTCGGGCCCTCGAACAAGAAAGCCTCGATATCCGCTATAAGCTCATGGATCAGGGTATCCCGTCCCTCTGGTGTCCCAAGATCATCATGCCTGTTGAATCCATCCCGGTGCTGGCCTCCGGAAAACTCGATATCAAAGGCTGTGATGAGCTAGTAAGAAAGTAGCGCCATGCCCGACTCCCAGCTGATTCGTTTCGACCGATTCATGGAGCAGGCCCTTTACGGCCCCTGCGGATACTACACGAGCCAGCGGCCGATTCTCGGCGCGAGAGGTGATTTCACCACCACACCAAAACTCACCACCGCTCTCGCCGCGAGATTGGCCGTGTGGATTATTGAGGCCTGGAAACGACAGGGTCAAAATTTCTCCGTTATCGAACTCGGCCCCGGCGATGGCACTCTCGCTCGCGACATCCACAAGCACCTCGGCTTTCTCAATCGACGAAAACTCGACTACCACCTCATCGAAATCTCCCCCCACCTCTGCGAGCGCCAAAAAAACGCTCTTCAGGGAAAAGGACACTGGCACCTGACCCTCGAAGAAGCCCTTCGTACAGTCGACTACCAAGCCCTAATTATTTCCAATGAATTTTTCGACGCCTTCCCCGTCCGTATTTTCCGCGAAACGGGCGAAGAACTCTTCCTCGATCACGAACGCCGTGAGAATTGGCAAGTATCCAACGCACTCCCTGACTCCAATCTTTTCGAATCTCCCCCCCAACGATTTGAAGTCTCAGAATCAATTCAGGAATTCTATCGCGATCAACTCTCCCAATGGACCCGCGGCGAAATGCTCACCATCGACTATGGCGGCGACGAAGAAGAAATATACCACCGCCGGCCCCTCGGAACCCTGCGAGCCTACTTCCGACATCAACGTCTTCCCCCACCCGAAGCCTACCAAAACGCCGGTCATCAGGATCTCACCTTCGACATCCACTTCCCGGACCTCATCCGTTGGGGAAATCAAATCGGGCTCGAAACAAAATCCCTCATCACCCAAGCAGAGTTTCTCGGAACCAATGACACCGAAGGCGCCGGAGGGGCCTTCAAAGTGCTCCATCAAATCCGGAAGCCATAAGCTCCTCAATCAGGCTCAATCAAAGTTCAAGGTGAGATCTTAATCGTTCAGAGTTCGAAGACCTTCTATCTTTCCAAGTTAGCAATATCGCTTAGCGTTCCCACCGTGAGATCTCTTCTTTTCTTCGCTCTTCTTTTGACGACACCTCTCCTCGCCATTCCTCCCGGCACCAGGCAAGCCGTCGTTGCCATTCCCGAAACTTGGAATAGTTCCCACGCCAGTCTTTTCCTCTACGAAAAACAAGCCTCTCAATGGATCAAAGTTTCCGGCCCCCTTAATTCCCGCCTGGGCCGCACCGGCTCGGCCTGGGGAAAGGGCATCTATCGTCCACCGACCGGAGCCACCCTCAAACGTGAGGGAGATATGAAATCCCCCGCCGGTCTCTTCTATATCGGTGGAGCCTGGGGATACGCCCAATCGATCAAAAAGCACCCCCGGCTCCCTTACCGAAAAGTCACCAGCCGCGATCTTTGGGTCGAAGATTCCAGTTCGGCCAACTACAACCGACATCTCACTCTCAAGCATGAGCCCAAAACCCAATGGGAGCGAGACCAGCAAATGAAGCAGGGAGATTACGCCCATTCCCTTAAACTCTTCATCGCTCACAACCCACCACCGAAGCCCACCCCTGGAGCCGGATCGGCTGTCTTCTTCCACATCTGGCGGGGCGGTGGCTTCAAGCCCACTGCTGGCTGCACCACCATGCCCGAGTCCACCCTCAAGCAACTCGTCGCCTGGATTGATCCAGACAAACAACCGGTCTACATCCTCCTTCCGAAAGCCGAATATCAAGCCTACCGAAAAATCTGGAAACTTCCCTGATAACAGTCCAAATAAAAAATTAAAAAACGGACAATTTTTTCTTGTCCAAAGCGGCCCTTCCAGACAGATTTCCGCCGCACCGAAAGGAGCATCCGGCGTAGCTCAGCGGTAGAGCGGGTGGCTGTTAACCACTAGGTCCTTGGTTCGAACCCAAGCGCCGGAGCCATATGAAGACCCTGATCCTCAAAGGATTAGGGTCTTACCTTTTTCAGGGAGATGGTAAGTGTAGGCACCAAGTGTAGGCACTTAAATCTACTCTGGGTGATGGTCGCTCTCAATTCGAGACCAAATCCATTAATTTAAGAAACCCTCTCTTCATAGAGATACTCTTGGAACCCGATGAAGGTTTCTCGGATGTCCTTGGTCGCGCCCAGCTGGTTCTTCGCATCGTCAATCGCTCCGTAGTTGAGCTTGAGCAGGTCGGCTAGTTTGGCGTCGTCGAGTTCTGAGACTCCCTCTTTGACATACTGCCCGAGCACGAAGTTCAGGAAGGCCTGCTGCTTCGGCTCGTAGTCATTGATATGGATCTTCGCTTGCTCGGCCCGGTCGTGACGGGGCACCAGGTCTTTTTGGTAGGCCACATAGTTGAGCACGTCGAAGAGGTCACTGTCCTCTCCATGCACCAGTTTTCGAAGGTCTTCGAGCTGGGGCGCGGTGTAGCCCTTCTCACTGAGTTCTTCCAAGAGCTTTTTGCGGGTGCTTGGGAGACTCCAGACCTTCCGCAGTTCCTCCTCGTCCTCAAACAAACTCGGTATATCACCGAAGAGCTGCTGCACAAATTCCTCGGCTGAGATCATCGATCCATCGGCACTCCAGAAAGTGGTGTGGATCATCGAGTCGATGGCAAGTGCTTTGCCTTTGGAGAGTTTGACCTGAATGAATTCTCGTGGGCCTCCTTCGCAGGTGCATGGATCGTGCGTTTCCTCGCATTTCGCTGAAAACCTCTCCAACTAACAAAAAAGCCGAACCCCTTATTTTAAAAGGATCCGGCCTCGAAAAGCTGGAGGCGGAGGAGGGAATCGAACCCTCGAATACAGGTTTTGCAAACCCGCGCCTTACCACTTGGCTACTCCGCCTTCGCTGGGCGAATCTTTAGGCTGGCGGGTGATTGCTGTCAACACCCTCTTTCTTATGAGATGATCAATTTCTACTGCGTCAGCCTCAAACGGATGAATTCCTGATTATTGGGACCAACCGGATCAGCACTGCGGAAAAGAGCGGTTGGGGTCCCGTCGCCATTATCGATTTCTGAGACAAAGATCACACTGAACAGTATCGCTGGTAATATGAAACAGAGTGCCCCAGTTGATCGGGGCCGCGGCTAGCAAGGGGGTCGAAGCGACAAGACCGCAGCCAAGGCTCAACAATCGCAGAAATGATCGCGGCGTGCTCACCTATGAGCTTCACCACGAGCACAGAGTCCCCTGCAACTATAGCTGCCAACTCATAAACCTTACTATTCTTCCGCTAACTTCCGGACGATAACCTCAACGAGGCCAGGAATGTTATGCTCTTCGGCCTCGACTGCAGGTTCCTGTTTGTGTTCCCGTAGCGTCTTACTGGTCACCGGACCGATGCTGACAGCGGCACAACCCTCCGGCCAATCGAGTCCCATTGCGAAAAAATTCTCCACTGTTGAACCACTGGTGAAAGTAATCATATCAGCGCCTTCTTCACTGAGCTTCTTGGCTGCACCGGTCGGATCGTCCGTCTCGGGCACCGTCCGGTAAGCTAGACAGGAATCCACAATCGCACCCATCGCAGTCAAGCCATGATAAAGCACATCCCGGGTCTCCTCAGCCTTCACCCAAAGAATTTTCTGATGCTCGATACTCTGGTCTTTAAAGGTCTCGATCAACCCCTCGGCAACATACTTATCCGGAAGGAGATCCACCGTGAAGCGATACTCACGAATTTTAGCCTCGGTGCTCGGCCCGATGGCCGCAATCCGGCACCCGCCCAAACTCCGTGCATCTTGATAAGTCGCATAAAAGGCATCAAAGAACTTTTCCACGCCATTGGGACTCGTGAAAACCAACCAATCGTAGGTATGACAGTCCGCCACCATTTGCGCGAAGTCCCGTTTATCTTTAGGAGGCTCGATTCGAATGGTCGGGAGCTCAATTACATCGGCACCCAATTCTCCCAGTCGCTTGCTTAGGCCCCCGGCCTGTTCGCGTGTCCGAGTCACCACGATTTTCTTTCCAAAAAGTGGTCGTGTTTCAAACCAATTGATCTTCTCACGCTCCTTCACCACGCCCCCAATGACCGCCACTGCCGGGGATTTAAAATTCGCTTCCTCCACGATATCCGCAATCGTTTCGAGCGTTCCTTGCACTGTCCGATGATTTCCGGTCGTGGCCCATCGAGTCAGGGCTATCGGAGTATTCGGGTCCGCACTTCCTTTAATCAACTCCTCACAAATTCCACGTAAGCGTCCCACGCCCATCACAAAGACTTTCGTCCCCGGTGTTTTGGCCAAATGCTCAAAATCGAGGGAGGTATCATCCTTGGTCGGATCCTCGTGCCCAGTGAAAATCGTCAACTGAGAGCAATGATCCCGATGTGTCACCGGAATTCCAGCGTAGGCCGGACCGGCAATCGTCGAAGAGATCCCGGGAACGATTTCAAAAGGCACCCCAGCCTCCGCCAACTCTTCCGCTTCCTCACCACCTCGCCCAAAGATCATCGGGTCACCACCCTTCAGACGGGTAACTACTTTCCCTTGCAAGGATTTTTCAACAATGAGCGCGTTGATCTGATCCTGAGGAATGGCGTGATCCGCCGCACGCTTTCCGGCGAAGATCAATTCACATCCCTTCTTGGCCCACGACACCAATTCCGCACTGGAAAGTGCATCATAAACGAGGACATCGCATTTCTCGATACACTCTTTCGCCTTGAGCGTGACCAAGCCTACATCTCCCGGACCGGCGCCCACCAAATAACAAATTCCCTGTTCGCTCATGATAAGTTCTTAAAAAGTTCTTCAGCCACTTCAAGCGGGTCACTCCCGCTCGCTTCCGCACGTTGAGGCGTGCCTCCATCCTCCGGATAAACCCGCGCGCCCATCGACAATCCTCCTTCGTTCAAGGCCGACCACACCCCAATCGGCGTGGAACAACCTGCATCCAGGAGATGCAAAAACTTCCGCTCGGCAGTGATTCGAGTCCACGTTTCCTGATGATTCAGCGCATCGATAAACTCAGCAACCTCGCTATCGCCTCGTCGAATCTCCAATCCAACCGCACCTTGTCCCGCCGCCGGGAAAAACTCCTTTTCCGAAAGACACTCCACATGTAGCGAATGCCCTTCGATCTCCAATACTCCCTCCACCGAATACCCCAGCCGACGCAAACCCGCTTCGGCCAACATGACACCATCGAGATTCTCTTCCTCGGCACACTTGCGAAGCCGTGTGGGCACATTCCCCCTCAAATCGCCGGTCACAAGACCAGGTCTTACATCTTCCAGTTGCCGCGCCCGACGCACCGAGCTCGTTCCAACCCGTGTTCCTTCTCCAGCCTCGCTCCAGGGAATCTTCCCAATCCAAGCATCAGCCACCGGCGCGCGCTCCAATACCGCCCGTAATTCCAAATGGTCTTCCAGGACCGTCGGGAGGTCTTTTAAACTATGGACCGCAACATCGATCTCGTCGTTTTCCAACGCCACTTCGAGCTCTTTGATGAAGACCCCCTTATCCCAAACACCCTCGGCCTTTGCCACTTCATTGAGCGCCACGTCGGTGCGACGATCACCCGTCGTCGTAATCACGACGCGTTCGATTTTGAGATCAGGAAAAGCCGCTGCCAAAGCCGCCTCGGTCATCTCCGCCTGCTTCAAAGCCAGCGCACTTCCGCGCGTTCCAATTCGTAAAGTCTTCATCAATTAATCGTTCACTGCCGGCAACACTGCTTTGTCAATTTCCTCACGGATAATCTCCTCGCAGAGCAGTAGCTGTTTCTCTCGCCGCTTCCTCGCCTCATTCGCCATTTCTTGCAAGGTATCAATATCGTAAAGATACACTTCCTCGATTTCCCCCACCTCCGGATCGATGTCACGAGGGACCGCGATATCCACCATGATCAAGGGACGAAACTTTCGCTTCCGGCGTACCGCTTCCACATGCCCCGGCTTTACCACGAAATGCGGCGCTCCGGTCGCGGCAATCACCACATCGACGTCCTTAAGCTCGGTTTCCCAGGAATCGAAATGCACCGCATGCCCGCCAATACTCTCCGCAAGCTCTACCGCTTTATCGTAGGACCGATTGGTCACCATGACCGAACTCGCCCCCCGCGACTGCAGGGCCTGGGCAGTCTGGCGGCTCATCTCACCAGCTCCGATCACCATCACCGTGCTGCCTTTAAGCCGCCCAAAAACCTTCTCAGCCAATTCCACCGAGGCTCCGGCTACCGAAGTCGCGCCCTCCTGAATCCCCGTTTGATTACGCACTCTCTTTCCCACACTAAAAGCCCGTTGAAAAAGTCGATTCAACACTCCCTTGGTGGCCTTTCCATCGAGCGAGCGTTGGTAGGCTTTCTTAACCTGCCCAAAAATTTCCGTTTCACCCAAAACCATGGAATTCATTCCACTCGCAACCCGGCAAAGATGCTCCGCCGCCTCTCTGGCTTCATAAAAGTAGAAAACGCCTTCCCGGGCCCCATCAAATTCCCGCTGCCCACAGATCCAGCTTTCCAACTCGGCAACTCCACTCCCACCATTAACCACGGCATAATACTCGGTCCGGTTGCAGGTCGAAAGCACGACACCTTCTTCAATATCCTTCGCCTCCAATAAACTCACCACCTCACGGTCGAGTGCCTTTTCGGACAACGCAAAGCGCTCCCGCACCTCGACAGGAGCGGTTTCGTGATTGAGACCTAGACAAACGAGCTTCATCCCAATTTAGCAAAAACAATCAGTGACAGCGCAAAAAGTATGATCAAACCAATAGCCAACTGACGCCCCGGCAATCCACGCACGAAGTAAACTCCAATCAGGACCGCATAGAGAACCCAGGTCACCGTAGCGACCAAAAGATGTGCAATCATCTTCCCGCCATCCATCATGCCACCTGAAACCACTCCGATGGTGAGCACAATCCAACCAACCAAGGCGATGCGCGCCATCGCATTAACGAGGCGGTGGACCGACGGCATTCCATCCACCAGGCCACCTTTAAAATCATGTGTCTTCAGCCGACGATTGAGAATCAGAAACATCACTCCCGCCACGGCGGCCAGGGCTAAAGCACCGTAGGAAAGAACCGAGAACGCGGCATGTGCCTCTCTCCAAGCGTCGATCGTATCCGCCTGCGCCGGGCTCGCATCAAAAGATCCCGGAATCAACGCGATCCCCTGAAGAATGACAACTACGGGAGCAGTAAACACCCCCAAAAAAGACAAGCGATAGGTCGTCCCGGTCACCAGGTAGAAAAATGTCAGCGACCAGGCCAAAAAGAGACAGATCTCGCCAATGTCAGAGAGTGGACACTGCCCCCGAAGCTCTCCCCGCCATCCCAGCGCCATTAATTGACAGGCAAATGCTCCCGCCATTCCCCAAAATGCCAGATGCCTCGATTGCCCGCCTTTGTGAAATCGCCAGCCAAAAACGCCCCCCGCCGCCGCGAGAATCGTTGCAATGACAATCCAGCCAATCTCCATGGCCATGTAACTGACCTGAACTCACCATCCTTTCAAGCGCGGAATGCGTGCCAGGCAAATCCTTGGATTCCGCTTGTAAATGGCGTCAGTCTCTACGGAGAAAGCTCACGAAGATCCCCGTCACAAATCCTCCCACATGTGCTCCATAGGCGATCCCATCGGGGGTATTTCCGTATATCCCTTGCATATCCAGGAATACTCCGACCACACCGATCGCCGCCAAATGCCCCGGAGGAATAGATTGAGACATCGGCCAAACTTGAGGGTCGGGGCGCTTCCTGCGCACTACCATCCCCAAATACGCCCCTTCAAATCCCATCACCACACCACTGGCCCCCAGAGTCGGAATCACGGACTCCGGGTCCATCATGACCTGCCCGATCGACGCCCCCACCGAGGTGGTCACAAAAATAACAAACAACCACCGCCAACCGGTCAGCTCAAGGATGACCGCTCCAAAAATCCAGAAAAACAACAGGTTCCCCACGAGATGATCGAGATCTCCATGCAGAAAGGCACACCCCAAACAACTCAATAGCTCACTCACGGCTCCCCCGGAGACCTGACCCGCCCTAATCTCTGAAAACGATGCCGCGACCTCCCTCGGAACAATCATCCAACTCTCCAACCCAAAAATCCAATCCCAGGAGGTGAAAAACACAATCAATCCCACTAGGATCATCATGGGTAGTCGTTCCTTCGTGTCGGGGTGCATCATTTCTTGTGACAGTGAAGCGCCCCGGCCCCGGAGTAAAGACCGCGCATTTTCGCAGAAGGACTTCCCCCACTGAGAAATCCCGCTAGAGTCGCGCCATGCCAACAGTAGCAGACCTCGACGCCGCAATTCGGGACGTCCCCGACTTCCCCAAACCTGGAATCCTTTTCAAAGACATTACCCCGGTTCTCGGCGACCCCGATCTCTTCAAAGC
>JAKMEV010000202.1:0-6809 GCA_022425785.1 Akkermansiaceae bacterium
TTATGGGACCTATTTCAATGGCGTGTAGCAGGACCGTATTGATGGAACTCCAGCCGTTGACTCCGCCCGTGAGACCATTCCCGATTTCGATAGTTTCTGCCGAGCCAAGACTCATGGAGGTGATTGCAGCGGTGATGAAACGAAGGATCACTTTTGGGTGTTGGGAGCGGGTTGGAAATCAGGTGGGGAACTATAGTTGTATGACATTCATACTCCCAAGAAATCTTCTCTTAACGAAAATCTGTCTTTTCATTTTTGGAAAATCACTCTATCTGAAGTCAACAAGTTGTCTTGCGAAGGGAATTGTATGGCTTCGGTCGTATCGACCTTCCTTCGTTGGGTAGTATTTGTTGTTGTGTATGAAAACCCATCCGTGTCCGCACGGGTGGGTTTTTATTTCAGAGCGGCCGGCGACAATTGCTTCCTCTCCGCGAGACAGCAGTCATTCTTGGTACTCTCTGACCAGTTCTTCCAAAGTTTTGTTGTTGGCCGAACCTCTCCAAATGAGGGGGTTGTTAATTCCCTTACGGAAGGATCGGCAGGCATTTTGGAGGAGGATTTCAGTGTGTTGGGAAACGAGCCAGCTCAGAAACGCGGCGCTCTCCGCGTGTCCGGAGAGGGCTTCGGATCGGACTGGATTCTGGGGAAAATTCCGGGCCCAGGTGGAATCGGGAATCTCGCGCTTTCGGAGGTAGTCAACTATTCCCGTGGCGAACCAACCTGGAGCATCGTTGGAGAAATCCTGAAAGTGGGTGATGAGATGTTTGAGTAGCAAATCTTCTGCATTAGGTGCCGAGAGGTTTCGGAGTTCATCCGGATTGATTGTTAGGACTCCTTCGCGTGTCTTTGTCTTCTCCCCAAGGCGGATTTTGAATTTGGCGGAATCCTTCTGTCCAATCAATCCCGCGACTTCCATGATCCTTGGGCCCGAGGAAAAGAAGCGTTGTCTCATTGCTTTAATCTGCGGGCGGAGTTCCGGATGATCGGCGAAGTTTGCTTCGAAGGTAAGTTGGGCTCTGACGGGAAGGCCCTTGTCATCGACTTGGCTGAACTCGGTGATTCGAACGTCATGGACGACCGGGGGAAGGAGTTTTTCTGCAAGGGAAAGTTCGTTGACGATGAGAGGCTTCGCCTGAGCGGCGGTGACTTTGAGGCGAAGAAATTTTGATCCCTCGGGAAGAGTGATGGCAGCGACTCCATTGGCAAGAGTCACTGGGGCGCTCCATTTTATTCCGTCGATGGAAGATTCCAAAATACCATTTTTCAGGACGCCTTGTTCTTCGCCTCCGGTTGGTAAGGTAATTTTTCCTTCGACCGGGAAGGGGAATTCGAAAGTTAGGTGGTTACCTTTACTGACTCCTCCGTGAGATTGGAAGTAGCTATCGAGGTCGCCATCGAAGGCGAGTTCCGGCCAGCGATCCCCGGCGTGTTTCATGTCGGTGGTGACCTTGGTTCCCTGAAGGGCGGCTCTTTTAGGGGGGATGTAGATATCAGCGACCTCGAGATTGGCATTTTGGTAGAAGTTGAGAATGGGAAGCATTCGGGTTTGGAATTGTTCGAACCTGTCGGTCGAGGGAGCCGACCAGGCGGCTTCGGCGAATGCGGCGAGGCGGGGGAAAAGTTGGTAGATGAGCTTCTCTTCGCCGTGAACCAAGGGAGACCACAGGGTGGCTTGCATCGCGGGTGATTTCTGAAATTGATAGACCTTTGAGATGGAGATCATGGGAGTGGCGGCCTCGCGGGTGGGGTCTTCGGCGAGCTCGAGTTCTGGGGGGCGTTGATAAGTCGAGAGGTCAATCGCGGGGACGCTGGCGGGATCAAATCGCTTGCGTTTGTGGGTTGCCAGGATGGCGTCGATTTTTGTCAGGAAGTGGCCTTGTAAGGCTGCGGGAGAGGCAAGCTTGTTGGCTTTGAGGTAGCTCTGCGCCTGCGGAGAATTTTGCCATTCGATCCAGGGAACTTCAGGGGCGTGAATTCTGATTTCCTTGTCAGAGAAGAGAGTAGCAACTTCGGCAAATAGCGTGTTGAGAAAGGCGAATGTTTCCGGGCAGGGAGCCAGGGTATCGGGGAATGTTCCCCAGGTGAATTGCACTTCTGGATTGTAGTCTGGCAGGTCCTTGTTCCCCAATTCGGGGTAAGCGGCAAGGATTGCGGAGGCATGGGTGGGGAGGGAAAATCCGGGGATGACCTTGATATGAAATTTCGCGGCGTGCGACAGGAGTTCTTTGATGTTTTCCTGGGAATAATATCCTCCGTATTCCTCCGAGTTTTCGTCGTCAGGGTGGTCGGTGTATGGGGGTGTCGAATTGCGGAGAGAGCCGATTCCGGTCAGCTTGGGGAATTGTTTGCTTTCGAGCCGCCAGCCTTGGTCGTCGTTGAGATGAAGGTGGAGTTCGTTGAGTTTGTGGTAGCTCATCCAGCTGAGAAGTGACTTCAAGGTCTTGGCCGGGAAGAGGTGTCGGGCGGTGTCGATGAAGAGAATGCGCCGATTTGCTACCGGGGAGTCTTTGATCGTGAGACAGG
The DNA here is from genome assembly GCA_022425785.1 of Akkermansiaceae bacterium. GTDB lineage: Bacteria > Verrucomicrobiota > Verrucomicrobiia > Verrucomicrobiales > Akkermansiaceae > SW10. Next base: position 2,524 of record JAKMEV010000202.1, read on the forward strand.
GAATTTTTGACGATTGTTGCGGTTGGGCCTCGATGGGGAGGAGTTGGGAAAATGTTTGAATTCCGTTAAGAATGCCTTCTCCGTCTCTTCCGCGAATGACCGCAACCTTTGGATTAATGGTGAGGGTATAGGCACTTGCCGGCAGGGACTCGTCGATTTCAAGGATGATTTTTTGCGGGACCTGGCGGCCTTGCCAGGGTTTGAGAAGACGGTGTTGCAAGCCGGTGAGTTTCCCCAGAGAAGAGCTGAGGATTTGAGCTTCCTGTGCAAGAGAGTCGGGAGTCACGATCGCGGTGCGGTAGTCGATGGGCATGGTCCCTTCGCCGGGGGTGGTTTCGCGAGGTGCGGGGACTTGGGCTGCCAATTGGGAGCTGAGTAAGAGAAGTCCAAGGAGGAAGTGATGAAGCATGGCGGGACGATGGCGCGGGGACGAATGTTGTGCAAGTGAGACATTGTTAAAGCTGGTTGCTTGACCCCGCGCCGATAAAGGGAATATTCCTCGTCCATGAAGTTATCTCTTCCTCTCCTCGTTCTCGCCTCATTGCCGGCGTTCGCTGAACTTAAGGTCCCTCAGTTCTTTTCGGATGGCATGGTCCTCCAGCGTGATGACTCCGCCAAGATCTGGGGTTGGGCCAAGCCGGGTGCCGATATCAAGGTCAGTCTCGGAAGCCAGGCTCTCACGGCCAAGACGAGCAAGTCGGGTGATTGGGTGGTGGATTTCAAAGGACTCAAGGCCTCGAATGCCAGCCAAACCCTCACCATTGAAGGAGACGGAGGTAAGAAAGAAATCAAGGACGTCTTGGTCGGAGAAGTTTGGCTCGCCTCGGGGCAGTCGAATATGGAATGGCGCGTTTCTTCCAGCGATGGAGCTGAGAAAGAAATTGCAGGAGCTAAAGATCCTCTTCTCCGAGTCTTCGTTTCGTCCAACGTCGCCAAGGGTGAGCCGCAGAAAGATTGGAGCGGAAGCTGGAACCCGACGGAGCCGGACAATACCAAGAATTTTACCGCAGTCGGTTATTATTTCGCAAAGCAATTGCGGGCCGAACTCGGAGTGCCGGTGGGCATTATCGAATGTGCCTGGGGCGGCAAGCCGGTGGAAGCATTCACCAGCATGGAGGCCTTGAAAGCACTCCCTGAAGCCAAGGGTGTCGTTGAAAAAAGGGCGAAGGCCGAAGCTGCTTGGGACCCGAAGAGGGCCATGGAAAATTTCAACAAGCAGAAAGCCGCTTTCGACGCCAAACTGAAAGAATGGCAAAAGGAGAAGAAGGGGAAGAAGCCGCGTGGTCCCCGTAAGCCCACCGATCCCGGCCAGAACCCAAGCCTCGCTTCGACAATCTACAATGGCATGATTTCCCCGCTCGCGGGTTATGGAGCCAAAGGTGCGATTTGGTATCAGGGTGAGTCCAATGCCAACGGAGGCACTGCCAGTGTTTACGAAGAACTTCTTGGTTGCATGGTTGCCGATTGGCGCAAGCGTTGGGGGAATGAGATGTCCTTTTACTGGGTGCAGCTCGCCAACTTTCGCGCGCCAACCACCACTCCCGGAGTTGAGAGTGATTGGGTCGTGGTGCAGGACGAAATGCGCCGCGCGCTCAAGTCGATTCCCAAAGGTGGTATGGCTGTCATCAATGAGATTGGAGCCGCCAATGACATTCATCCGCGTAACAAGCTCGACGTCGGTAAGCGCCTCGCACGTTGGGCTCTCAACCAGGACTATGGGAAGAAAGACGTCGTCGTTTCCGGTCCGCTCTATTCCGGATCGGAGATCAAGGATGGCAAGATCATCGTTTCCTTCGACCATGCCGTTGGCTTGAAGTCCCGCGATGGCAAGCCGCTGCAACGTTTCGAAATTGCTGGAGCGGACGGCAAGTGGGACTGGGCGCAAGCCACGATCGAAAATGGTAAGGTCATTCTCTCATCCAATACCGTAAATGACCCGAAGAAGGCTCGTTACGCTTGGGCTACCAACCCAACCGGCGCCAACCTCGTGAACGCCGAAGGCCTTCCTGCGAGTTGCTTCACCACGGAGTAAGTTTAGCTTTAATTTCCAAACGGGCCGCTCCTGGAGCGGCCCGTTTTTGGTTGGTGAGACGATTGGGAAGAGAATTTCTTAAAGATTCCCTTTCTTCATTTCACTCACGGCGTGGTCGACGGCTCGGGCGGTCATGGCCATGTAGGTGAGTGAGGGATTGGTGCAGGCGGCGGAGACCATGGCGGAGCCGTCGGTGCAGAAGACGTTCTTTGCACCCCAAACCTGGTTGTATTTGTTGAGGACGGATTCCTCCGGAGAGCTGCCCATGCGGGCGGTTCCCATCTCGTGAATGCCAAGTCCGATGGAAGGCGTGTTGTTGTAGCCCCGGACGTTTTTGGCACCCATCGCTTCAAGCATTTCCACGGCGTCGTTCTTCATGTCTTTGCGCATGTTGAGCTCGTTCTGCTGGAATTCGGCATCGGCAACGACGAGGGGAAGTCCCCACTTGTCGGTCTTCTCTTTGCTGAGCGTGATGCGGTTGTTGTCGTAGGGGAGACATTCTCCAAAGCCACCCATGCCGACGCGCCATGGGCCGAAGGAGGTGAGTTCTTTTTTGAAGTCCGCGCCGAAGCCACCAATGTAGCGGGACCATCCCTGACGCTGGCCGCGTCCCTGATAGCCAAAGCCGCGGAGATAGTCGCCTTTTGCTTTCTCACTGAAGTTGCGGAAGCGGGGAATGTAGAATCCGTTGGGACGACGACCGAAGTGAATCTTGTCCTCATGGGTGTCGAGGGTTCCGCTGGCCCCCACTCCGAGGTGGTGGTCCATGAGGTATCCGCCGAGCGATCCGCTCTCGTCCATGCCATCGGGATAACGCTTCGAAGTGGAGTTCATCAGGATAGCGGTCGAGGCCACGGTGGAGGCATTGAGGAAGATGATTTTGGCGTAGTAATCTACCGTTTCCATGGTGATTTCGTCGATGAGACGCACGCCAATGGCTTTCCCGGCTTTGTCATCGTAGATCACGGAAGAGACGATGGAATGCGGGCGGAGCGTCATCTTGCCGGTCATTTCGGCGGCTTTCAAGGTGGCGGCCTGACTTGAGAAGTAGGCGCCAAAGGGACATCCCCGGCGACACATGTTGCGGTAGAGACAGGTACCACGGCCGAGAGCCGTTTGCTCTTTGGTGGGCGCGGTGAGGTGGGCGACGCGACCGGGAATGAGGGTGCGGCCTTTAAACTTTCCTTCGATGGCTGCTTTGAGATCGAGCTCGGCCGGAGTGAGGCCCATCGGGGGTTGGAATTCGCCGTCGGGCAATTGCGCCAGCCCCTCTTTGGAGCCGGAGATGCCTGCGAATTTTTCGACGTGGGAATACCACGGTGCGAGTTCCTCGTACTTGATAGGCCAGGGAATGGCGATGCCTTCCTTCGCATTGGCCTCCATGTCCATCGGGCTGAGGCGATAGCTTTGCTTGCCCCACATCAAGGAACGTCCGCCGGTGTGGTAGCCGCGCATCCAGTCAAAGCGCTTCTTTTCCTCGTAGGGATGATCTTCGTCATCGACGAAAAGGTAGCCCGCGTCGGGGCGCACGGTGTAGCCGGTGCGGGCCTGTTTGTGCTGTTGTTTGAGTGTTTCTCGCGAAGGCTTGTTGAGGTGGTTGAGCTGCCAGGGCGCAGAGTTGCTCGTCTTGTAATCGACGACGTGTTTGATGTCGTGACCACGTTCGAGGACGAGCGTCTTGAGCCCTTTTTCGGTGAGCTCTTTGGCGGCCCAACCTCCTGAGATTCCTGAGCCGACCACGATGGCATCGTAAGTATGTTCGGCTTTGCCTTTAATTGAGAGATTCATGATCTTGGTGATTTAATTGTTACATGGCCCAAGCCTTTTGGCCGGGTTTCAGAGGCATTGAGGGAATCCACTTGCCTGGGACGAGATGGTATTCGAAGGCTTGGGTGGCTCCGACTTCGGAACTGCAGTAGCAGAGCTTGGTGAGGTCCTTGAATTGCTCGAGGAAAGTACGGCGCTGCCAGCCTTCCTTCTTGGCGCGTTTCTTTTTCTCGGTCTGCGTCTCATTGTTCATCTTGTTGAGGAAGGCAACTTGCTCTTCGCCGCTGAGTTGATCAATGCTCTTGCCGTGGGCTTTTTGGCAACGGCGAGCGAGGTCGGCGAGACCGTCGATGATGATGCCTTGGTCTGCCTCCTCGAAACAATCTTTCACGATGACTTCGATCCACTCGGGGACGCCGGCTTCGATTGCTCCCGGGGTATCGGTTTCAGGAATGATGGCTTCGGCAATCATCGCGACCTGGGCGCG
>JAKMEV010000024.1:0-5505 GCA_022425785.1 Akkermansiaceae bacterium
ATCCAGACGTCCCGTGTAGATGCCGGCCACCGGAAGGCCCGCGCCAAAGGCACTCTCAAAACCGGCAAGATCAGCCACGAGCAACAAACGCTCTCCGGGAGCGAGAACTGCCTCGTCTGGAAACGCGAATGTGATCCCTCTTGAAAAAACAACACCTGCGAGACTAATTGGCACCGGACCAATATTTATTAGCTCAATATACTCGCTGGTCTCAAACTGGCCCGCCGGATTGTAAAAGATCTCGGATATCACCAGATTAGCAGCTGAAGCTGGGAGAGCTGTGACAAAGGTCGCTTGGTTGAGCGCACTCCAGTCATCGCCATCGAAACTCCGGGCCAAAACCGTTGTCGCCGAATTGATCGTTACCGCGTCTCCCGGAGAGCTCAGGCTGGTCACATCAATCTGCAAATCCATTCCCATATCAGAACTTCCCACACTTCCATTATGAAGCTCAACCGCGATCACATTCGTTCCCTCCACAAAAGCCGATGGCGCAAAATCAAAGACATCAATATTCCCCTCCGCCACATTACTGTCGCTCAAAGCAGTCGTGAGATAGTCCACGGGATCATCCCGCATATTGTCGCGGGCGATTTCGGAGCCATTCAAGTAAACGATGGCACCTCCATCCGACATCACACGCGCCCTCGCTTCAGTGATGAGATTGATATTGGTCAGCTCGATTTCTTTTCGAAAGTAAACGGTGAGATTTCTGCCCACATTAATCTCCGGACCTCCAAAGGGATGAAAATTGATCGTCCCGTAACCCAACGGAGCATCTCCGACCGGCCAAGTGTCATCGTTAAAAGAAGGCTCCTTCCAGACACTTCCTTGGTCACTACCATCATCAAGGTAACTCCAACCGGGAGCACCTGCACTGATAAGAACAAGCTCGTTCTTTGTGCCATCAATCTTGACGGCACTCGGACTAATTGCTCCTCCGGGCAGACGCGGATCACTCCCATCAACGGTATAGTAAATGTCCCCCGCTTCGTTTGTAATCGCCAGCCCAAAGCCATCCGAAACACTCCCGCCATGCTGGCTAAAAACCGGAGGATCGATGTCAGGATAAAGTCCCGCCGCACGAAACTGACTGATACTGATCGGTGTGCGATTGGGAAACCAAGTAGTATACTCACGATTGAGTCCGTTTTCAAAATCAACCAAAGTTCGAGGGTTTGAATCCACGTGGTCCCCCCACTTTGCGCTCTCGGCCTTCAAGGCAATGCGAATCCCCTCCGCACGCGCGTCCCACTGGGCCATCCCGTTTTCAGGAGTCAATGCCCCCCCATTGAACATGTGCTTGAAAGCCCGGTCAGCGAACTGCAGGGCATACTCCGGATTGCTTTTCAGCCATGCATTGACCGAGGTCGGTCGCTGTTCGGCTCCTGAGCGAGGATGCGTAATGGAATTTATGTTAAGATTTCCGGTAGACAGACCATTCAAACCAGCGCGTTCGGCATCATGGCAAAAGAACATGTACTTTCCAGGAGGATTCAACTGGCGCATCGCCCGAACATTGTTCTGGTCCCAATCGGTATTCCCCGCGTGAAAATTAAGCACCAGGTAGTCGATAAAACTATCTAAATCGAGATACTCTTCAACCGTGGCAAGGTCCCCTGCCTCCGCCGCATCGAGCACCTCCCGCCAACTATCAAGCATCCGCGAACTCACCTCGGCCGGAGTTCCTTTGATCACCTCGATGTTATTCCCCCCCACAATCCGAAAACCTTCCCAATCGTCTTCATCCCCGCCAAATCGCTCCGCAGTCCATTCCTCCTCGATCCGTTCGAATAAATGATGCACCCCAAAGTAGAGCCCGTTGAAGTAGACATGCACTTCGTTTTGAAGCGCCTCCGGATACCCCATTGCGGTGTGGGCATCACGAAACCACTGATCCCGGATATACATCGCATACTGCCGCACCGCCGAGGTCGGGTGAAACCATCCGTTGCCGTTCCCTCCTCGCAGGATGATCTGATTAAAGGTATCGGTGGCCGCCCCTTCGCCAAATAAGGGGAAGGTCAATTTCCCGACACCATATCGATTCCGAAAAGCGAGACGGAAATTGTGTTTCCCCCGCCCCGGGTTTCTCGAAGCATTTCCATTCATCAACATTCCGGCATCTAACTGAATGGGGGCACCATCCTTGAAATCCAACAATTCCACCGAAACCCGCCGCTCTGAACCGGGACCGGAATCTTGTGGATTCACTTGAATTCCTGTCTGTTGATTGAACAGATTCTCAATATCGGTAACAATTGAAACTGTCGGGATATCCCGCAGGGATTCCTTCAATTCCTCGCGACTGTATACCGGCCCAACGATCTCAGGATCCATTTCAAAATCACCTGGGATACTGTTCCCATTACGTTGCCGCCACGGTAGTGGATAACCCGGCGGCTGCGCAGGCTGATCCAGCACATCATCCAAAAAGAGATAAGTTTGCGTATCAACATTCGATGGCCTGAGCCCGTTCTTGAAAGCAGCCGCTCGTAAAACCGTACTCGTGTTAATATTCACCGCTGCCAAGGACGCCGAATCTGGATCGGAAACCGGCACTTGAGTGCCGTTCTCGAGCGTCGGTGTGCTCCCATCCGTCGTATAAATGATGAGGGCTCCCGGCGTTCCACATCCGATCGTGGCAATGAATGGCGACTCAAAAAAACCTCGATCAACATCGAAGGTCGTATCACTCACAAAATCAACAAACTCAATATCCGCGTTCGGTGTGCCCGGCGTAGGTGATGCCAAATACCCCCCAATAATCCCTCCGGAAAGGTCGCGCACCTCTCCCTTGAGACGCGGAACCAACAAAACATCCGAACTCTCCTTGATGTCGTTCAACACCTGAAATGCTAGTAAGTTTTCGCCCCCCAATAGCTTCCCCGAAAAATCGATTTCAAAGCTCTCAATCTCGTCGCCCTCACGAATCTCCCCTCGATCCGTCGCAACAGAATCGTAGCTGAGATCCGCAGGTAAGTTTGCCGAGGAAACCAATTCCCCGTTAAGATACGCGGCGAATCCATCTTCATAAAATAGATCAAGCGTCATACTCACCACCTCGGCAGGATTATCGATTTGGAATGGAACCCGCAGATACGCACTCCCGGCCTTCCCTTGCATCGCATTTCGCGTATCTCCACCCGCTCCAATGAATCCCGGAAAAGAATATCCGTAACCAATTCCAGTTTGCGCGGAATTCCAGGCCCCATCATCAAAACCAACTTCTTGCCAGGAATCTCCAATATCGACGAGTGGAGCAATCCAAGTCCCCGATGACGGCCACGGAACAAATGTCTCCGGTTCAGAGATCGCATTCGTTCCTGTCCCGAAAGCGACGCCATAAAACTGCCGGGGATATACCGGGCTGAATTGGCTGATCGGCGAACTTCCGTTAGCGGCGATTAGCCCCAAATATTCACCACCGCTCGATAAAGAGAAATTGGTATGCAGCTCTTCTGCCGGGTTCCGACGATCTTTCCCTGAAGCAAAAACGACAAGATACCCTCCACCCGCAATGGAAACATCGGGTAGCATCCACTTCGTTAGATTCGAAAAATCATCCGTCAAAAAAAGCCCGTCGGTGGAAACCGGAGAATTTCCCGGATTGTGAATCTCAATCCAATCCGATGCCTCACCATCGCTGTCGGGATACGATCCATCGCTATCCGCCACAAACTCAGTAAGTCGCAACTGCCCCCCCGCGATACAAGGAAACAACAAAAGGAGAAGCAACACCTCCCCAATGCGCGATTTTTTCTTCACCAAACTCATCGCAGCCAACAGTAGAGACTTACCACCACCACTCCGATCAAATTCAGCACAATTCCTTCCCGCACCATCTTCGGCACAGTGAGATAGCCCGACCCGAAGACTACCGCATTCGGAGCCGTTGCTACTGGCAACATAAAGGCACAACTGGCACTCAAAGCCGCCGGAAGCATCAGGAACTTGGGATCAAGATCATTGGACAAGGCCACCGCCCCCAAAATCGGCATCATCAAAATTGTGCTCGCGGTATTACTCGTCAACTCGGTGAGGAAGGTCATCAAAAGACAAATCGCAAAAATCATTCCCAAAATATGCAAAGTCCCCACTCCACTCAACAGGGACGCAGCTTGCCCGCTCAGCCCCGAACTCTTAATTCCCGATGCCAGACAAATCCCTCCACTAAACAAGAGAAGCATTCCCCACGGAATTTTCTGGGCCGTCTCCCAATCCAACAAACGCCCCTTCTCTCCAACTCTCCCCGATCCATCCGGAATTAGGAATAACAACATCACTCCGATAAAGGCCACCGAAGCATCATTGGCTCCCGGAAGATTCAGCCAGGTTTTCCATCCCCCAAATGGCTCCGACCGAGTCATCCACGCCAAGGCCGTCAACCCAAAAACAATCAAGGTCCTCCTCTCCTCCGCACGCCAATTACCACTTTCAGGAAGCTCAATCTTCTCCCCACCCTTGAGACTCCTACTCAACCAAAGCCACATCAAAGGAATCATGATGATCACAATGGGAACACCATAACTCATCCACTCCATGAAACTCATCGCCTTCCCCGTCAGTTCTTCATACTGCTCAATAAAAACCAAATTTGGAGGGGTTCCGATTGGCGACCCCAATCCACCGATATTCGCCGCATACGCCACGCCCATCATGAGCGGAGCAGCCAACTTCGCCGAGTCCTTCGACCCGCTCAACACCGCCAAAGCAATCGGAAGCAGCATCAAGGTCGTTGCAGTATTTGAAATCCACATACTCAACGTGGCCGAGGCCAACATAAACCCGAGAATCAACCCCTTCCCGCCACTGCCACCACAAGCCCGCACCATTCCCAGCGCAATGCGGCGATGCACTCCGCTCTTCTCCATTCCCTTCGAAAGCAAAAACCCACCCAGCAACAAAAGAACCAAGGGATGCCCGTAACTCTGCGCCACCGCTGTCTTCGCAGGCAAAACTCCAAATAAAGGAAGCAAGGCAATCGGAACCAGCGAAGCTACCGGAATCGGGACTGCTTCCGTCATCCACCACGTCGCCGTCAACCAGGCAATCCCCAGCGTCACCGCGGCCTGTCGTTCCATCCCGGAAAAATCCGCAATCCCAAAAATCACCAACGCCGACACCGGCGCCAACCAACGGGCAATCGTCTTCACTCGCGACATGACCGTCAGGAAATGAAACTTTCTCACCCCCGACAACGATCAAGTTGCATCGGAGACCAAAGGGCGATCAATTATCGGCGAAACAACATCGACTGGTATCACCACCCCCGCTATTGACACCTTTACTTTAATCAGCATTGCGCCGCTTTTTCGCACTTCCCTCCGGCTGTGGTGCCGCTGCCATCTTATGAAAGGTATTTGGCACGGGCGCTTCGAATATCATCTGCTCTCCCCGAAAAGGATGATCAAAACTCAAGGTATGCGAGTGCAGCGCGAGACGCTTGTTATCGCGGATCTTCTTGCCGTATTTCCCGTCCCCCACAATGGGCCACCCTTTATC
>JAKMEV010000031.1:0-16216 GCA_022425785.1 Akkermansiaceae bacterium
GGGCAGGAGATCATTTCTTCATCGGTCATTAATTTTTGCGGGAGCGGTCGAGGGTTTCACGTTCTTTGGGAGTGAGGGATTGGATGCCCTCCTGGGAAATTTTATCGAGGATGCGGTTCACTTCTTCGGTAATCTCAATGGGTGAGCGATTGCTCTCGCGAACAATCTGGGCGTCCTTAAATTTCCCTTTTGAGTGGCTCTTCGTGCTAGTTCCGGTGCCGATGGCGGCCAGGGAGGTGAGCAATTTCTTGGCGGTGGAATTTTTCATGATGAGGATTCCAAGGAGGGCGCCGCCGAGGTGGCCTACTGATCCGCCATAATTCCCTCCGCGCCCGATGATATTGAGGACCTCGTAGGCGAAGAAAATAATTCCCAGAGTCCGCATCTTCATAGGGATGACAAAGAAAAGAAGGACCCGGGCATTAGGGGCGATGAAGTAGAAGGCGGCCAGAATTCCGAAGATCCCAGCCGAGGCACCAACCATTGGGTTCATGGTTCCGTATTCACCAAAGAGATTGGTGAAAAGGGCGAGGAAGGTGTAGAAGAGAACCCCTGCGATCCCGCAAAGGAGATAGTAAAAGGTGAAGATCCGGCTACTCATCCATCGCTCCAAGTGGGGCGCGAAGAAATAAATGCCGATCATGTTCGAGAGAAGATGACCAATGTCAGCGTGGAGGAATTGGAAGGTGAGGACGCGCCAGATTTGAAGGTGGTAAAACCCTTGGTCGACACTGAAATATCCCCATAAAGTCAGTGGTGGGATTTGTCCCTCTGAGGTGAGAAGGATATTGAGGAAAAAGACGGCGATATTGGAAACGAAGAGCCATCTGGTCACCGGGGCTCCGTCGAAGGCTCCCGGAGGTCTGCCATAACCAGGCCCCTGTGGTGGCCGGGGGGGGTCATAGCCGGGTTTCATGTAGTCTCGATCTGCGTGTCCCACGCTGGAGAATCTACAGGCTTTTGTGCAGGGCGAAAGTCTGATTGCGGAAAAGAAAAAGCCGGAGTCCTTTTGACAGGCCTCCGGCTCATTGGGGGGGCAGGGAAGGTAGCCTACTGGGCAGCGACCCATTTTGTCGAGAAATTCCTCCACGCGTGTATTTTTCAGAAGACGTGCCGGGCATCCCCGGAGTGGTTACAAAGCAGGATTTGGCTCTTTCGCTTCGGGCCGATCCGGTTTGAACTCTGAGTAGATGACTCTCGCTGAACTGGGATGGACTGACTTCTTTGCAAATTCTTATAGAGAGATTGCGGATGAGAAGTGGGTTTTGGGGCGGTTGATTCGTGAGACTAAGATCAACTTCTCGGCTTTGCTCGATGAAGGGGAGGAAGTGGACTGTGTGGTGGGAGGCAAGGTCTGGCATGAGGCGACCTGTGATGCGGACCTGCCGGCAGTGGGCGATTGGGTCGCGATTGAATTGGGGGCCGGGGATGAAGACGAACATATCATCCGGGCAAGACTTCCACGTCGGACCTGTTTTTCACGGAAGGCTCCAGGGAAAAGTAGTCAGGAACAAGTCATGGCGGCCAATGTCGATATTGTGGTTGTCGTGACGGATGCGGGATCGGATTTCAACCTGCGCCGGATGGAGAGATATTACACCATCGTGTCGCGCAGCGGGGCGGATTGTGTGGTGCTGGTTAATAAGTCGGATCTTCTTGAGGAAGAGGTGAACGAGAAAGCTCGGGAGGAGATTCAGGAGCTGATGCCAGAGTCTGAAGTCTATGTGACGAGTGCGACCCGGAAGGAAGGCTTGGATGTCTTGCGTGGTTATTTGAAACCGGGAATCACATTGACAATGGTCGGTTCGAGTGGCGTGGGGAAATCTACTTTGGTAAATCAGCTTCTCGGTGAGGAATGGTTGTGGACTGGCGAGGTGAATGAGGTGACCGGAAAAGGTCGTCACACCACGGTGGCTCGAGAGCTGGTGGTTTTGCCGGACGGTGGAATGTTGGTCGATAATCCCGGGATTCGTGAAGTCCAGATGTGGACCGATGAAAAGACGCTCCGCGAGAGTTTTGCCGACGTGGAAGAGCTGACTCTTCGATGCAAGTTTCGTGATTGCAAACATCAGGGCGACAGAGGCTGCGCCATCGAAGCGGCGGTGAAATCGGGGGAGTTGAATGTTCGTCGCTACGAGGGCTTCCTCCAGCTTGATGAAGAAGTGGAGGAGTTGAATTTCCGCCGCAAGAAACGGCAGATGATTGTCGAGCGTTGGGGGAAGCGCAACGTACGGGTGAAAGCCCGGAACCGCGAAGACCGTATCGAGCTCGACAAAGAAGAACGTGGAGAATTATAGATGATAAAAACGCTGATCTTATTATTTGTGATGGTGCTGCCAATTTGGGCGGAAACAACGATTCATCGAGAAGGAACCGAGTGGTGTGACATTTGGATCGCCAAAGCCACGGATAAGAAACTCCCTCGGGTGATGTTGGTGGGAGATTCGATTACCAAGGGGTATTTTAAGGTGGCTGAGAAGCAATTGCAGGGAAAGGCGAGCTGCGCGCGCTTTGCGACTTCGGCCTGTGTGTCCGACCCGGCCTTTTTTTCCCAGCTGGATGCGATGTTCAGTCACTACCAGTATGCCGTGATTCACTTTAACAATGGCCTCCATGGTATGGGATACTCCGAAGAGGAATATCGGGAAGGTTATGAAAAGGCCTTGCAGCTGATTCGAAAGAAGGCGCCGAAAGCGAAGCTCGTCCTGGCTCTTTCGACACCGCTTCAATCGACTAGTAATGAGAACAAGCTGAATCCGAGGGTTGATGAACGGAATCGTATTGTGCGGGAGTTGGCTCAAAAATATGGAGCGACGATCAATGACCTGCACGGCATTTCAAAAGATCGCCCTGAGCATTACAAAGATCCTTATCATTTCAAACCGGTAGCGATTGATTTACAGGGGAAGCGGGTCGGGGAAACGGTGAAGAAGGCCCTGGCGCAATAAAAGAGCCCGGGGCGCAAAAGGCACGAGATGGGCTCGGACTGAAGTTAAAGCTCCGCAGTAGGGAACAACTTGCTCCTAGAAAAGAGCCGCGGCTTCGCCGGTTTTGGGGAAGTGGCCGCTGTGTTGTTTTTTCCAGATAACCTCGCCGTCTTTGCGGATTTCGAAGATGCCGCCGGCTCCGGAGACGAGCTTGGCTTGCTTGCCAGTGGCTTGTTCGATTTCAGCCGACACACGGTCAGCTTCGGGAAGGTAATTTCACTGGGCGCAGTATTCGATCTCGATTTGCATGGGGATATTTTGGATGGGATTCCGGAATTGGCCAGCGAGATTATTTGTTGTTGAGCGGCTTCGTATTGGCGTTTCCAGGCCTTAGTAGAGCCAGCAGGCAACCTGGTGCTTGGACGGGGCCTCTTCGGCGTCGACTGGTTTGAGGGGAGGTTTGCTTTCGGCGCACTCGGGTTTGGCGACGGGGCAGCGGGGTTGGAAGGGGCAGCCTTTGGGTGGATCATTGTGCGAGGGGATGTCGCCAGTGAGCGGAACCTGTTCCTTTTCGCGTCCGGGATCTGGCTGGGGAATGGCTTTCAGCAGGGCCTGGGTGTATGGATGCTTGGGCGTGGCGTAGAGTTCTTCGGCAGGGGCCCGCTCGACAAGTTCGCCAAAATACATCACGCCGACTTCGTGGCTGATATGTTGGACGACGGCGAGATCGTGCGAGATGAAGAGGAAGGAGATTCCAAATTCTTTTTGCAGGTGGCTGATGAGATTGAGGACCTGGCTTTGCACCGAGACGTCGAGGGCGGAGACCGGTTCGTCGGCGACGATGAATTTTGGTTTAAGGGCGAGGGCGCGCGCGATGCCGATGCGCTGGCGTTGTCCGCCGGAGAATTCGTGAGGGTAACGGTCGGCGACGGATCGACGTAGTCCGCAGATTTCGAGGAGACGCATGACTTCAGCGTCGCGGTCGGCCTTCTCTCCGACCTTGTGGGTGTCGAGCGGTTCTCGCACGATTTGGCGAATGGTCATGCGCGGGTTCAGGGAACCGTAGGGATCCTGGAAGATGATCTGCATGTCCGCCCGTGCTTTGACCAGCTCCTGACGATCGAGGGCGAGAATGTCCTTTCCGTTGATTTGCACCTCGCCGGCGGTGACATGCTGAAGGCGTAAGATGGAACGGCCGAAGGTTGATTTTCCACAACCTGATTCACCCACGAGTCCGAAAGTCTGGCCCGCCTGAATATCGAGGCTGACTCCGTTCACTGCTTTGACCGCACCGATGGGACGGTTCAGCAGGCCACCTTTGATCGGGTAGTGTGTTTTGAGGTTTTTTACCTGTACGAGTGGCTCTTCCATGAGTTTGCTTAGTTGGGGATGAAACAGGCGACTTTTCCACCGCTTTCGGTGTCTTCCAGAGGCGGTTCGTTTGCCCGGCAATGATCTTCGGCTTTGGGGCAACGATCTGCAAAGCGGCATCCCTTGGGAAGATTGGCGAGGTCGGGGACCATCCCTTCAATGATGGGTAGGGTCTCAAGTTTCTTCTCGCGGATACGCGGGATGGAATCGAGTAGGCCGCGGGTGTAGGGGTGGCGCGGGTTTCTGAAGAGTTCCTCGGTTTCCGCCATTTCGATGATCTTGCCGCAGTACATCACGACGACGCGGGTGCAGCTTTCTGCGATCACGCCGAGGTCGTGAGTGATGAGGATGAGCCCCATATTCATTTCGCGTTGGAGGCGACTGATCTCCTCCATGACTTGGGCTTGTACCGTAACGTCGAGTGCGGTGGTGGGTTCGTCAGCGATGAGGAGCTTGGGGCTGCATGAAAGGGCCATGGCAATCATGACCCGCTGCCGCATTCCTCCGGAGAGTTCGTGAGGGTATTGGTCGATGCGTTGCTCGGGTGACTCGATGTTCACGGTGCGGAGCATTTCGATGGCCTGCTTCTTGGCCTCGGCCTTGGAAACCTTTTGGTGCACGCGGATGATTTCGACCATCTGGTTGCCGATGGTGAAGACCGGGTTGAGAGCGGTCATGGGCTCCTGGAAAATCATGGAGGCAAGTTGGCCGCGGACCTTGCGCATTTCGTCGTCAGGTTGTGCGACGACATCGACGCCGTCGAGCTCGATGCTTCCTCCGGCAATACGCCCCGGAGGGGAGGGGATGAGTTTTAGGATGGAGAGGGCAGTGACGGATTTCCCGCAGCCGGATTCGCCGACGATGCCGAGTGCTTCACCTTCCTGCACTTCGAAGCTGACGCCGTCAAGTGCCCGGATGAGGCCGGCCTCGGTCTTAAACTCGACGACGAGATCCTGAATGCTGAGAACGGGTTTGGATGTAGATTCAGACATGATCGATTCAGGAGCTAACTTTCTTGGGGTCGAGCGCGTCTTGCAGGGCATCGGCGAACATGTTGAAGGCGATTACGAGGACGAAGAGGAATCCGGAGGCTCCGAGGAAGTTGCCAAAGTGCCCGCGAAGGACGTCACTGGTAGACTCGGAGAGCATCGTGCCCCAACTGACTCCATCGACGACGCCCAGTCCGAGGAAGGTGAGAATGACCTCGCTCTTGATGGCGCCAACGAAGGCGATGGTCGATTGCACCAGCAGGATGTGTGTGGTGTTGGGCATGACGTGGCGACGGACGATGGTGAGTGGTCCCACGCCGACGGCTTTGGCGGCCTGGATATATTCGAGACCACGGATTTTGATGACTTCGCCCCGCACGATCCGGCAGGTGCTTGACCAGAAGGTAGCGATCATGGCGATATGCATTCCCCAGGGTTGGAGCTCGGTCCCCTTTAGCGAAAAGGCGACGGCGGCTACGAAAAGGTAGAAGGGGATGGCATCGATACAGCCGTAGAGCCACATGATGACCTCATCTACGATGGTTCGATGAAAGTAACCGGCGATCGCGCCAAGGATCCCTCCGATGGCGGTGGCGGTCACGGCGACAACCAGTCCGACTTCGAAGGCGGTCTTGATACCCTGAATGGCGCGTGAGAAAATGTCCTGTCCATTGATGTTGGTGCCGAACCAATGTTCTGAACTCATTCCTCCAAATCCTTCCTCGCCCAGGGTGCTCCAGTTTTCGCCGATGAGTCCAAGGTAGACCAGAATTGCGATGAGTCCGTAAACTCCCACGACGATCATGGCGGCAACCCCGGCGCGGTCGCGCATCAACTTGCGTCGACTCTTGCTCCAGAGAGAATCCCGGCCGGTGCTGATGTTTTCTTCACTCATGATTCCGGGTTATTGGTTGTATGAGGTTCGTGGATCAATCATCTTGTAGACGATATCCGTGAGAATGAGTGCGATGACATAGAGCACAGCGGTGGAGGTGACGACCGCTTTCACAATAGGAAGATCGCCGTTCGTAATTGCGTCGTAAGTGACGAGGCCGACTCCGGGAATACCGAAGAACTTTTCCACGACGAGGTTGCCGGCAATGATCACGAAAGGAATGGTGATAATGATGCGTGTTGAGATCGGGATCATGGCATTTTTGAGGACATGCTTGATCATGATCTTGCGATTGCTTACTCCGTATGCCCGGGCGGTTCGAACGTAGTCTTTGTTGAGTTCCTCTACAATGACGGCGCGGAAGAAACGGGTGTTGTATCCCAGGGCGACGAATACGCTCGCGAGGGTGGGGACCGTGACATGAGACCAGTAGTAATACCAATAGTAGTAAAGGATTTCACCGGTGGTGGCGTCGGGGTAATCCGGCGGAGGCGAGATCCATCCTTGGACGGGGAACCAGTCCACTAGACCATAGCTCGTGCAGAACATGATTTGAAAGGCGATGACAACCATGAGAAAGCTGACGCTCATTCCTCCGGCGGCCATGACCATGATAATTTTGTCGTTTTTCTTTCCCCGATGATTGGCGGCATAAAGGGCGAGAATGATGCCGAGGGCGTTGGAAAGGATGAATGCTGGCAGGGCGACCATGAAGGAGACCGGGACACTTTTCTTTAGGATGGAGGAGACTTTTTCTCCGGAGGAAATGGAAGAGCCGAAATCAAAGGTGATGATTTCCTTGAGGAAGAGAAAGTAACGCTTGAGAAAGGGCTGGTCATACCCAAGCTCGCGATGGACTTCGGCGATTTGTTCCGGTGTTGGGTTTTTTCCGAGGATGGTATAAGTTAGATCCGGGCCGTGGTAGACCATTAGGAAGAAGCTGATGAAAGTCACCCCAAACAGCAGCGGGACTGAGTAGAGCAGTTTTCTAAGAGCAAATTGTAGCGTTTCCATACTTGTCTACTGGTCGTCCGATTCGTCAAAGACGAGAGCGTATTTAAAGAGGCTCCCGTGAGGATTGCGAGAGGGTAAGAAGACCACGTTCTTGTGCCAGATGAATGGGGTGTTTCTTGAGATTCCGCAAACCGCGGGGACATCGTCGATGATGATCTGATTGAGTTTCTTGTAGATTTCGGTTCGTTCCGGGCCGGGTTGCATGACAACGGATTTCTCAAACATCTCGTTATACGTCGGATCATTGAAGTTGGAGGAATTTGATCCTGGGCTGCCATTTGGTCCGTAGAAAAGCTGGAGGACGTTCTCGGCGTCGGGATAGTCCAACCCCCAGGCCATTCCGATCAAAGTGCAGTTGCGTTGTTTGACCGCTTTGTTGAAGTCACCGAAAGTGGCGAAAGAAACGTAGGGGATTTTTTTGCGTGGATAGCCGATCTTCTCCATCCATCCACGAAACTGTTCGTACATTTGTTTGTTTTGCACACTGGCGGTGCCATTATAGTCGAGCACGGGAAGGTTGTCGGCGTTCCACCCGCCTTCCTTTAGGTAGGCTTTGGCTTTTTCGTAATCGGGTTCGGTCATTTCCGGGGTAAAGGCCTCGTTGTAGCCGTCCAGACCCGGAGGGATCGTGCCTGGAAAAAGCGCGGCCGTGCCGTTGTAGAATCGACGGCTTCGTTGTGGCCAATCGTAGGCGGCGCTGATGGCCTTTCTTAAAAGGAGGTTGCGGCGGTTTTGTTCGGGATCGGAATGGTGGCCAATTTTGGGGTCCGACATATTCAAGTAGAGGTAAACCGTCCCAAGGTCGGGGAGGTTCATCGCCGTGAATTTTTCGGCATATTTAGCCTTTAGGACGAGGGGGTTGAGTTCTTCCGCAACCATGTGGGTCAGCTCGGTAGGAATGCCGCCGAAGTGGATCTCTGTTCCTTTATTGAGGGAATTCCAACGCGTCATCGATTCCTCCATGAAATAAACCTCAGTTGTGTCCATGATGGGGAGCTTCTTGCCCTCCAATCTTTCCAGACCGAACCTGCTCTGGGTTTTCGGATCGTATCCTTCTCCTTCAAGGCTGAAGATCTCCTCACGGTAGTTTTCGTTTCGCACCAGAATCGCTTTTTTGGTGCTGAAGGATTTGAGTTTGTAAGGACCGCTGCCAACCGGGTTGAGGCCAAACTCTTTGCCGTAATGTTCGACGGCCTCTCTTGGAGTTACCGAAGAAAAGCCCATTGCGAAGGTGTAGGTGAGTTGGGGGAAAGGTTTGTTCAGGATGATTTGAATGGTGTAGTCATCGAGGGCTCTCAGCCCTTCGATCGGCTTCGAGTAGTCGGCGCCTTCTTCCTTCCATTCGTCGAGACCTTTGATTTTTCCCTGCCAGAGCCAGGCGCCTTGGGACCTCGCCTTGGGGTCGAAGAGGCGTCGCATGGAGTAGATGAAGTCGTTCGCGGTGACTTCGCGCCCTTTCCCCGCGGGGAAACACTCGTTGTCGGCATAGAGGATGCCTTTTTTGATTCGGTAGGTGTAGGTCAGACCGTCCTCGCTGACTTCCGGCATGGCTTCCGCGAGCCGTGGCTTCAGCTCGTAAGGGCGGGCAAGATATTTGTATTCGTAGAGTTGGTCATAGATGCTCGTGGTCATCAGATTGGCGTATTGCGTCGCCGACTGGACGGGATCCATGGTGACCGGGGCTCCATTTTCGGAAAAGCGGAAGACGGATAGGTCCTGAGCCCGGTCGCTGAAGGGGCGCTTGCAGGTCGTCAGTAAGAGGACTGAGGCAAGGCAGGTTACGAGGTTGATCGTTCGAAAAAGCATCATCAGGTGGGAGCGGGGAGGTGAGATTCCCCGCGTGGATTCCGGAGACTATGCAGGGAGTCTGCCTTGCCAAGGATTATTGGCGGCTTTTCAGGCAGGGGAGATTGGGGTTGATTTATAGCTTGGAGATGAGGGGCGGAATGGTGTGGGATGGGGCATGAAAATCTTGGTGGTCTTATTGATGGGAATGGGTTGGGTGCAGGGAGAGTGGGTGGAGTTATTCGATGGGAAATCGACGAAAGGCTGGACCCCGCGGGCGAAGGTGGAGCAGTTCGAGGCGAAGAATGGCGAGTTGTATTTGATGTCCAAGTTGAACGTTTGGGTCACGTCGGATATTCAAATGAGTGATTTTGAGGCGGAGCTGGAAGTAATGCTGCCGGAGTATGAGGGATTTAATTCGGGGCTGGCTTTCCGGTGCCAGGGTGCAAAGGGGAAGCCGAGGGGGTATCAGATCGAGATTGACCGAAAGATTCCGGGAGGAGTTTACGGGATTGGGCTCGGAGGTTGGTTGGGCAAGGAGAAGGGAGTTTTGAAAGAGGGCGAGTGGAATCACTTCCGCGTGATGGCCGAGGGGGAGCGGATTCGAACCTGGGTGAACGGGAAGTTGGTTTCGGATCTGAAGGATGGGAAGCAGCTGAAGGGATACTTTGGCATTCAGCATCATGGCAAAGGCGGGGTGGTGAAGTTTCGGAATATTCGGGCTCGGGAAATTGCCGCCAAGACAGGGAAGGTGGAGCGGCCGAATATTTTGTGGATCGTGGCGGAGGATATGAGTCCGACGCTGGGATGCTATGGTGGCAAGGATGCCATTACGCCGAATCTCGATGCCTTCGCAAAAGAAAGTATTCTCTATACCCATGCCTTTGCGGCCTATCCGGTGTGCTCACCGTCGCGCTCGTGTTTGATCACGGGAATGTATCCCACCACGACGGGGACGGGGCAGATGCGTTCGGCCTTTCCGCTGCCGAAGGGAACGCGGGGTTTTCCCGAGTATCTTCGCGATGCGGGGTATTATACCACGAACAATGTGAAGACGGATTACAACTCGGCGGACGCGGGACGCTTGGTCGAGGCGTGTTGGGATGAGTCGAGTGCGAAGGCCCATTGGCGGGGGAAGAGGGAGGGGCAGTCGTTCTTTGCGGTCTTTAACGACATGACTTCGCATCAATCGCGTACGATGGTTTGGCCGCATGAGGTGTTTCAGAAAGAGGTGCAATCGAAGCTGTCGCCTGATGAGATCCACGACCCGAAGGAAGTAAGGGTTCCTTCGTACTATCCCGATACTCCGGTCGTGCGGAAAGGGCTGGCGCGGTATCATGATTGCGTCACCGCGATGGATAAGAATGTCGGGCGGATTCTCAAGGAATTGGAAGAAGATGGTTTGGCGGAGGAGACGATCGTCTTTTTCTACTCCGATCACGGGTCGGGAATGCCGCGGCATAAGAGGTTGCTGACGGACTCGGGAATGCGCGTGCCCTTGATGATCCGGGTGCCGAAGAAGTGGCGGCATTTGGTGGGCGGTTCGCCGAAGGATGGAGAGAAGACGGATCGCTTGGTGAGCTTTGTTGATTTCGCTCCGACGGTGTTGAGTTTGGCGGGTTTGGAGGTGCCCAAGGTGATGTCGAAGAGCCGTGTTATTGGTAAGGGGGAGAAGAGGGAGTGGGTTTATGGGGCGCGGGATCGTGTGGATGAAGTGTTTGATTGCTCGCGCTCGGTAAGGAATGGCCGGTGGTTGTATATTCGGAATTACCATCCGCACTATTCGTGGAATCAGCGGTCGGTTTTTTCGGATTTGGGCGAGATTCGGCAGGAGATGTATCGGTATCAAGAAAGAGGGATGAAATTGTCCGCGGGACAGGCGCATTATTTGCTGTCGTCGAGGAAGGCTGAAGAGTTTTATGACTGTGAGGCTGACCCGGAGAATATCCGGAATATTCTAGATCAGAAAATGACTTCAAAAGAAGGCAGGGCTTTGGGTGATGCTCGGAGGGCCTTGCGACGTCTCCGCGGGGAAACTGGAGATGTTGGATGTTTACCCGAAGGGGTGATGGCTGATTGGGTGAATAATTCAAAGCTTCCGATTGCGGATGCAATTGTGGGGAAAGAACTAGTTTTTGGTCCTTATCTAAACGGGGTGTGGGAAGTGGCAGATTCAGTGGGGCGGAATGTGGAGGTGGGAGTGAAGGCTCTGTCATCTGATGATTCTTCCAAGAGATTCTGGGGGGTGATTTCCTTGCGGGATCGGGAGATTGGAAAGCCGGTGAAATCGCTTTTGATTGGACTTTTGAAAGATCCGGTTGCTGATGTTCGAATCGAGGCGGCGGCCTTGTTGGCTCAGAGAAAAGCCTCTCATCCCAGCGCCCTCAAGGTTCTGGTGAACGAGTTGGACAATTCGACTTGGGCGGTGGCCTTGCGGGCGTGCCGGGCGATTGAAATGATGGGCGAAGATGCGAAGTCCGTGTTGCCGGAGATGAAAGCAGTGTATGCACGGACGCGGCATGAGAAGGGCGATGAGAATTTCTTCCTCGCGTTTTCTTCGGGTGCGTTCCTAGAGAAATTGGGAGAGAAGACCGATCCGTGGGACTTTACGCCCGGAGCGGGGAGCTTCATGCCGCCGAAGAAAAAGTAGCCGAAATCTTCAATTTTGGTGCGGAGCCCGGGTGCTTTGCGGCCTGCTTGCGGGTATAAAAAGTAAAATTTCCGGTTACTTTGGTATGGCGGCTTTGATGGCCGGAGGAAATTCGGGAAGGTTGCGGATTTTGATGTCGCGGAAGAAGATTTCGGAACCTTCGGATTGTAGTTGGACCTGACCCCTGGTGAGGGGGGTGAGGCCGTGCTGTGTCGCCTCGCGAGTTTTTTGAAGAATATGGCTAATCTTACCATTGATGAGAAAAATCATCTGGTTGGCGATGGTGTAGACGTCGATAGTGTTCCATTCGCCGTGGGGCTTTTCGTGGAGTTTGTGCTTTGTGGTGTTGGAGCCGGTCGTTGTTCCGACGGTCGAATTAAATCTGCCTGCGGAACCTTCCTGGATTTGATATTCAAGAGATTTTTTCCAGGCGGATAAGATCGTTCCGTGGTTGCCGACACTGTGCAGAAGGAGGCCGGAGTTGCGCTTTGATTTGAGGCGGGGTTCCCATTTCTTTTCGCCCCATTTGAACTGGAGTGAGAGGTGGTAGTTCTCGAATTCTTTTTTTGTGGTGAGAGCGCCATCGAGTTGACCAGAAATCTTGAGGATTGGTTTACCTTTTTCTTCGATGACTGAGAAGACCTTGAGCGGATCATTGTTGAGTCCAAGTGGAGCTTTGTTTTCGCCGGAAACACCGAGCCACTTTTCCCACTGGACGAGGTCTTTGTCTAAAAGCAGACGCCAAGGAGTGATGGAGAGTGGCTCGTCAATGGATGGGGTTTTTTCTTTTGGTGGTGATTTTTTGTCTTTGGCGGATTTCTTTCGCTCGGCGCGGGAGCGGAGTTCGGCGAGGCGGTAGTCCATGGCGGTTTTCAAGGGGAGCTTGATGTGCGTCATGTTTTCCTTTTGATCGAGATTAGCGTTGATTTGTTCCTCGGTGATTTTTTCGGACTTCACGCCGCCTTCAGGAACATCCATGCCGGCAATCCAGGCGATGGTGTTGAGGATCATCTTTCGGTAGCCGTCGATAGTCCAGTTGCGGTGGTAGTGCCCGCCGGTGAAGCCGCCGCCGCGGGTGCCGTCGAAGTTCTCAAATCCCCAGACGAGGTTTTGAGGTTTGCCATAGTTCTTGGTAGCATTCTCGTTCCAGAGATTGGATCCCGCAACCATGTTGTCTTTGGTGGGGATGGCTGTGACGAGTGGGATTGCGTTTTCAGCGAAGCGGAGGGAGTAATACCATTCGTCGTAGACGGGAACGGGTTCTTCGCAACCACGTCGGACAGGATGATCGGAGGTTGCATTGAGATCAGCAGCCCATTTTGGATTTACCGAGAACCCGGATTCCATGAAGCCACCGACAGTGGGGAGGTAATAATTTTTGCCGTCCTCGGGTTTCTTTGGATGCACGCCGTAGTGCATGAAAAAAATGCCGGAGCCTTCTTCGTGGAGTTCCATGAGGCGTTTGTATTGCTCGCGGTGAACGGAGTCGGAATCGCAGTAGATGACAAGGGCGGCGGCATCATCGAGCACCGTGTCGTCTTTGGGCCAGCCGGAAATGACCTCGGCCTTCACGGGGAGGTCGCTCTGGGTGTTGAGAGCTTTGGCGAGAAGAAGGCAGCCGGCGCGGAATTCGTGATCGCCAGATTTATGGGATGGTCGGCCGGCGAGGAAGACGATGCGCTTGGCCGGGGCGGGGGCGATTGTGGTGAGGGAAAGTTTCCCGGAAGGCGTGGCGTCGGCTTCGAGATCGCCTAGGACGTATTGGATGCCGTCGAGATAGTGTTGCAGAACTTTGGGATTCCAGTAGGTCGAATGGTTGTGGCCGAGATTGGAATAGAAGACGCGACCTTTGCCATGTTGGTGGAGCCAGGCGACGGGATAGTCGTTTTCTTTTGCAATGACCCCGGCATTTTTTTGTTGGATTCCGCTACCCAAAAAATTGCGCGGTTGTTTCATGTCGAGACTGAGGAGGACGCGGGATCTTTCGGTGGAAAAGGAACCGTCGCGGTAGTGATAAATCTCGTCGTTGACGAAGTCGCCCGTTTCGTCGAAGGCCGTGTTGAGCGGATGAAGAGGAGATTCTACTTTGAGAGCCCAAGTTCCTTTGGAGGTCCAGGGGTGGCATTCGAAAACGCCGCCCATGAGATCAGCCCCGGGTTTCCACTCCTTGCAGGCATCGGCAGCGGCGTGGATGCCGATAAGACCTTTGCCGGATTTAACGAAATCGAGTAGATCCTGACGTTGGGTCTCGTTGAGGAAGGTTTCGTAGCCAACGGAGTTGTTGAGAAGGATGGCGTCGTATTGCGCGAGGTTTTGCGCGGAGAACTTTTCGGGGTCGTCGGTGCTGTCGACTGCGAAGGCTTTGGTGGCCTGACCCATTTTTTCAAAAGCCGCGATACCGGTGGCGATTGAGGTGTGCGGGTAGTCGCATTTGTAGAAGAGGAGAATGCGGCGGGGATTTTTCGGTTCGACCGAAAGATTGGTGGGAAGAGCCTTGTCGATGGCGGCGAGCTCCTCGGTGGTCGGAGCAAAATGTTTGAGGAGGACATCTTTCTTTTGAGTCCATTCGAACTTGGTCCAGCCTTTGGGAGGGGCTTTTCGTTGAGAGCCGTCCTTTGAGAGTTGTCCCAGGACGGGAATGGCGATGACCGTGACGAGGGCCAGGAGACAAGATTTTTTCATGAAAGCGGAGGAGTCTGCAAATTCATCCTTGGGGAATCAATGATGGAAAATTCGGGAGTAAAGGTGTCTTTGGGGAGCCGAGTAGGTTAGATTTCAGGGAAGCCAAGTCTCTTTATTGAATGAACCCTCTTTCTCATACTCTCAGTGTTCGGGTAAACCTTCCGAATTGGATCGGTGATTTTGAAGGCTCGCTGAGCGAAATATTTCCGACCATCGAATCCCGTATGGCTTTGGCGATTAAGTTGGCGGACGATAATGTTTCCCGGGAATCCGGCGGCCCGTTCGGTGCGGCGGTGTTTGATTCTGAGACAGGTGAGCTGGTTTCTCTCGGAGTGAATCTGGTGGTGGAATCAGGATACTCTATTTCTCATGCCGAGATTCTCGCGTTGTCTTTTGCGCAGAACATCTTGAAAACCCATGACCTGAGTAAATCGGGGAGACCTAATTTGCAACTTGTGACCAGTGTCGAGCCTTGTTCGATGTGTCTGGGAGCGATTCCCTGGTCCGGAGTGAAAAGCGTGGTGTGCGGGGCCCGGACCTCGGATGCCGAAAAGGTCGGATTTGACGAAGGTCCGAAGCTGGATACCTGGCCGGAGGAGTTGGAAAAGCGCGGGATCACGGTTTTCCGGGACATCGAACGCGAAGCGGCGATTAAGCCGCTGCAGAATTACCTGCGGGCTGGCGGGGCGATCTACAACGGTGGAGCAAAGTAGTTAAAAGCTGGAGCTTTCGGCTACTTTAGATGGTTGTCCAAGACTGACTTGAAGATCTGGAGCATCTGATCGACTTCCTCCGCGGTGACGTTAAGCGGTGGGATGAGGCGGACGACGTCGGGGCCGGCGGGGGCGTGGAGGGACCCTGCTTCGATGAGGGCGATGGTGAGGTAGATCGAGGGCACCTTTCCTTCTGGAATGTTGAGCTTGCTCTCGTCGAGTTTGGCTCCGAGGAGGAGACCGTGGCCTTTGACGCAGTTGATAGCGGGATGATTCCAGGCCGCGATGGTTTCACGGATTTGGGTTTCTCTTTTTTTGACGTTCTCGATGAGGTTTTCCGAGATGATCGTTTGCACGACCGCGAGGGAGGCGGCGCAGGCGAGGGCGTTGCCGCCGTAAGTAGAGCCGTGACTGCCGGGGCCGAGGAGGGGG
The DNA here is from genome assembly GCA_022425785.1 of Akkermansiaceae bacterium. Taxonomy (GTDB): domain Bacteria; phylum Verrucomicrobiota; class Verrucomicrobiia; order Verrucomicrobiales; family Akkermansiaceae; genus SW10. The sequence goes on from JAKMEV010000031.1 coordinate 15,459, forward strand.
GCGTGCTTCTCCGAAACCCAAAAGCCTCCGATGGGGAATCCACCGCCCATTCCTTTGGCCCAGGAGACGGCGTCGGGTTGAATGTCGGGAGCGATGGGTTCCCAACCGTTGATTTCGCCGGTCCGCCCGAAGCCGGTTTGGACTTCATCCAAGAGCAGGAGAAGGTTGTGCTCTTTAGCTAGGGCTGCGAGACCTTCGAGAAATTCCTTGGTGGCGACATTCACTCCGCCTTCGCCCTGGATGGGTTCGACGAGGAAGGCTGCCGTTTTGTCGGTGATGGCGGCTTTGGCGGCCGCGAGGTCATTAAAATCGGAATAAACGAAGCCAGGGAAAAGTGGTCCGAAGCCGCCGTGGATTTTTCCCTGTGCAGTGGCAGACATTGCTCCGATGGTTCGACCGTGGAAACCTTTGCTGAAGGTGATGATTTCGTGCCGTTCGCTTTCGGCTCCAAATCTCCGTGCGAGTTTGATCAGGCCGTCGTTGGCTTCCGCGCCGGAGTTGGAAAAAAAGACCTTTCCGGGCTCGCCGATAATGCCTTCGACAAGAAGCTCGGCGAGGTCTGCTTGATTGTCTCCGGCATAGAGATTCGAGCAGTGCATGAGCGTCTGCGCCTGGTCGGCGATCGCTTTGGAAAGAGCCGGATGGCAGTGGCCGATCGAGCAGGTGGCGATGCCGGCACAGAAGTCGAGATACTCACGTCCGCGGTCGTCCCACACCTTGGTTCCGCTGCCCCGCACGATGGTGAGGGGAAACCGTCC
>JAKMEV010000077.1:0-4988 GCA_022425785.1 Akkermansiaceae bacterium
GTGTATTCCCTCTCATAATCTATTTCGTCTTGGGGTTCATCTTACTCAAAAACGGCTCGCTCGTCACGATTTCTCTCAAAAGCGTGTGTATCCGGTAACCGTCCTTCGCGGTCACTTCCGAGATCTTATCGAGGGCCATTCCATCCGTCACCCCCAACTCGCGCCCCAAACTGAAGGCCAACAAATGTCCGGCCAGCCCCCGGGTAAAGCGATCTTTCTCAGCGAGAACGGCATCCTTAAATTCCACCACATTGGAAAAGGTATGCTTCCGGAAAAGAACTCCCTCCATATCGACCTTACGGCCATTCTCATACTTTTCCCGCCATTGCCCCACGGCATCGTAGTTCTCCAGTGCAAAGCCCAATGGATCGATCTGTTCATGACACCCCCGACAATCCGCCCGTTCCCGGTGCATTCCCAGGCGCTCCCGCAAGGTCAGGTGTTCTTCACCGTCTTTCGGCTTCTCGCCAAGCGCGGGCACATCAGCTGGCGGAGGCTCGGGCGGATTATTGAAAATCACTCCCGCGATCCACGCTCCGCGCGTAATGGGTTGGGTCCTCTCCGGCCCCGAAGTCATCGTCATCACGGCGGCATTGGTAATGACTCCACCGGTTCGACGGTCAGTGACAGGCACGCGATCAAAACTCAACACCCCAACTCCGCCCCGCTTCTTCTTAGCCACCTCACCCAACTGGCCATAGGCCTCTTCGAGATGGCCTGACCGATAGGTGAAGTCCGAATCAATCAACTGCGTGATCGACTGGTTCTCGATCAAGACGGTCTCGAACAAAAGCAGGGGCTCCAGCATCATATGCATGCTGTCGCGATACGCGCTGAAGTAAAATTTCGGGAACTTCTTGAGGTCCGGCACCGAGGAAATAATCCGTTCCAATTGCAGCCACTGCGATGGAAAGCTATCGCAAAATCGCTTCACCTTCCGGTCCTTCAACATTCTCGTGAGCTGTCCCGAGAGAACGTCTTCCTTCGTTAACTCGCCGGACTTCGCCAGCGCGAGCAATTCTTCATCCGGCAAGCTTCCCCAGAGAAAAAAGGACAAACGCGAGGCCAGATCAAAGCCGTCCACCTTCCCGCTTCCTTCGCTCGCGCCATCGTAAAGATACAAAAACTTCGGGGAGGAAATCACCGCCGACGAAACCATCTTCATCGCCTGCGTGTAGTCCGCCCCCTTCTTCATCTGCCCCACGACATAACCCGCATACCGATCCAACAGCTCTGAACTCACCGGGCGGCGAAAGGCTTTGGTCAAAAATTTCTCCAATCTCGGCCGCACCAACGCTTCGGGATTCGCCTCTTTGGGAGGGAGCAAGAAAAACTCCTTCCAAATCCCCACCCGCTTCGGACCGAAGTCCTTACTCTCGACAATCGATTGACCCAGCTTCAGAAAAGATTCCATCAAGAGCGGAGAGAGCGAAAGGTGATCCGCTTGATTATCATAACCATGCTCTGCTCTCAGATCCTGTGGAAAAGCCGCCACTCCCGCCAGCCGCGGCTCGATCATTTGGGACTTCCCGAGCGGACGGCTCCCCACCGTCACCCGGTCCGCCATCTTCCCCGTCTCCGGTTTGAAGTACCCCTTGTGGTCCCGCATCATGCGCTCCGGCAACGTGAAGACATTACAGTTCAGGTCGAACAAATCCGTCACCGCATTGTTATACTGAAAGCGGTTCATCCGCCGAATCGGAGATTGGAGATACTCCTTCTTGCCCGCCACAGATTGATGGAGCAAGTCCTCCAGATCTCCCAAAAACTTCTTCCGCGCCTCCGGCTTCAGCTGCGGTTCATCCTCCGGTGGCATTTCCTCAAAATCGATTGCCTCCACAATACTCTCCAGCAACTTCGGCTGTGCCTTCAGCTCCTCCAAACTCCCAATCTCCAACAAATTCACCTTTCCCTTCACCTTCCCGTCCTTGCCATGACAGGAAATACAGTTCTCCTGAAATACCCCCAGCACACCCTCGGCAGCCTGCAGACCCCCGGTAAAAGCCAAAACCAGAAAAATCCAAAAAGCCCTCCGGGCCATTGCCTCAAGCCTATTCATTCTAACCAAACTTTATTTTAATTTCAACCAAACAACCAAAGTCCTATGACTACGGCGCCTCTGACTACGGCGCCTCCATTCATTTTCATTCAAAGCCAGTAAAAGAAGTTTAACCTGATGCCGCATCATTTACTAACCCCCTTTGCGGTGTTCCCAGTGGCCCGGACAAAAAATGGCCGTCCATCGGGACAGGCCAGCAAAGGATCTTTGGTGCTCCCCTCTTAGCTTTGTGAAAGCTCATTAAGGAGCTTCTCGTCGGTAGCTTCGACGCCCACAACAACACCATCAACGATGATTTCAGCAACACATCCAAGAAGTCCGTCAACCCGGCGACCGCCAGGCTTGCAAGGTGCGCCGCCTCATCCGCCACCCGATTTTTGACGGGAGTAACGGACTAAGTTCACTGGAGCGGTTCTCTGAGGATCAGTGCTGCTCGCATAGAGCGTGGCTATATCGAGAGTTCCTTTTGTTTGAGCAATTGAACCGGCACCATTCTCAGCATCTTTACGATGAAAAATAGTGTAGCGAACTTTCACATTTTTGACGTTCTGCTTGCTCCAGTTTCGAAGCTCCACGGTGTATCCTGCCGGAGTCGTTTTAGTGCGCTCGGTATCCGACCGGGTCGTTGTTGGCTTTTCTTGCCAAAGATCAAAGTCGACGCGAATCGCATTGGAAGCGGCCACGGCATTTGCATTCTCTTTAACATAGGCGATATCCTTGGCGCTGAGGCGACTCAACTGGAATGTCAGGAGCTTGGTGCGTGACTTTCGAACGGTCACCGTCCCCTTTTTGGCATCGTAACCTGTGAGAGTTGCCTCAAAAGTTTTCGAACCATCTGAACTTGTGAAGGTGCGCTGTTCCACGGCGGTTGCGGGGAGGCCCATGGACAGGAATCCAAGGAATGTTATTAAAGATTTTTTCATGACCATAGAGGGGACGACACAGGAGTCTCTCAAATCTGGAAGGTCTGTGGCAAGTCTTTATCGAGATAATATATCATCCCCCATAATTTACTAAAAAAGGAGATAAGATCAAAAATCTACTCCGCAGACCTCAAGACGATGTTGCGATACTTTACCGAGGTATGATCGCCCTGCAGATAGATCGGCCCCGGAGCCATCGCATCGGTATGCATCGCACCTCCTGTTGGGCCGGGCACAGGCTGGTTATCGACAACTTTCTCCCCATTAAGAATCACCGTGATATGGCGGTCCACCAAGGTGAGATCATAGGTCTGCCACTTTCCTCCCTCGTAGCCCGCATTCTTTGATGGAGCCACCCGACCAAAAACCGCGCCCACTCCCTGAAGACCCTGCATGCGGCTGTCACGGTCCACGACCTGGGCCTCATACATACCACGAAGATAGACGCCGCTGTTGCGATCTTTCTCGATGAGAAATTCGATGTGTAATTTAAAATCTTTGAAAACCGCTTCGGTGCGCAGATTTCCATAAGCACCCGTCGCCGAGAAATCCGTCTTGGGTGTTTCGTTCACCAACAAGCCATCTTTCACGGACCAGCCATTGAGCTTTTCGGGGCGGCGCAATTTCCAACCAGTGAGATCTTTGCCATTGAAGAGCGTAACGGGCTTTCTAAATTTCACCTTGGCCAGGTCGGGCTTCGGCGGCATGGGCGGAACAAACTTTCCCGTGAAGGGATCCTTTTCCTCACGACCATCCGGAAATAACGAAATCACCTCTCCGGCAAGCTTGCCATTCTCAGACCACACCACCGCTCGTGTCGTCCGGATCAATCTCCCATTCTTCCCGCCCTTGCGAAATTTCTTGATGGGAATGTGAATCTTTTCTTCCTTCACCGTCACATTGGCGAGTGGCTTGATACTCCCCACATCCACCGCCATCGCGACACTTGGTAGCCCATCTTTTTCACTCACGCTCAACCATCCCGCTTCACCCGATTTTAGATTGAGCGACCAGTCACCCAGCATCTCTTTGGGAATCGGTTCTGCATTTCCCACCATCGTTGACAACACCATCCAGCTTAAAAAGGTCAATCTACTCATCATTGCAAACTCGCTCCATGGCGAAATTCCGTCCCATTCGCAATGTCGAATTCAATTCGACACCAATTCCATCTGTCCCTACAAGGACAATATGATCAGCAAAATCATCCCCTTGGCCATCGCGATGATGATCGGGTTCCATCCGGTCGCGTCCATGGCTCAAGACACCTCCGGTCCAACGATCTCTAAAATTATTGAGACTCACGAAGACGCCGTCGAGGTCCTCTATAAGAAGATGCGCGGCAAATCCAGAGAAGAACAACAAAAGCTCTACGAGGCCGAATACCCCAAACCTGACCAAGCAATCGAATCAATCACCGCTCTTGTCACCGCAAATCCGGGAGGCCCCGCCAGCCTCGATGGCATCGATTGGCTTCTAAGATATTCAGGCCAAAAAGGGATTGATCCCGCCCTCTATAACGTGCTCGAAACACATCACCTCCACAGCGAAAAGCTCCAAGCTATCGTCCTGAAAATGGCCCGGAGTCGAACTCCCGAAACGCAAAACTTTCTCACCACGGTCAGCGAGAAAAGCAAAATTAAAGATGCCCGCGGTGCCGCCATTCTCTCCCTCATGAAAAGAATCGAGCGCGACAAAGAAAAAGAAGACGAACACACCGCGCTATCCAAAACATTATTCGCCGAACATGCCGATCTCATCATCAACGGCCGCAACGTCACCAAATCCATCAAAGCCAAACGCGAGGCCGAAGAGAAACTCGCCATCGGGAAAGTAGCTCCGGAGATCATTGGGAAAGATGTTGATGGCAAGGAAATGAAACTTTCCGACTATCGAGGGAAGATCGTCGTCCTCGACTTTTGGGGTGATTGGTGAGGACCCTGCAGAGCAATGTATCCCCACGAGCGGTCGCTCGTTGCGCGGATGAAAGACAAGCCTTTCACCAT
>JAKMEV010000085.1:0-8643 GCA_022425785.1 Akkermansiaceae bacterium
ACACCAGACTCCTCCGGCCAGTGAAATCACCACGATGGCGATGAGCCAGAGGAGTTTCTTTTTCATCTACGATGAAATGGGCTTAAGCAGACTCGCTCGGTCCCATGGTCCCCTGGCTGGTTTCGGAAGCAGGCTTGCTTTCGTCGGCAGGAGCGTCGGACTCGAGTTCGATTCCTTCGGCAGCGGCAAAGTCGGCGAGGGCCATTTCGGCGAGAGCGCTTTGCTCTGCTTCCTGGGTATTTATGTCAGAGAGGTCGAGCTGGTCACGCGCGACACGGGCGCGCCCGGCTGCTTTGGTTCGTTCGTCCTCGACCATTTCTTCAAGACGGTTGAGAGTGTCTCCGGAGCCACCGATTTCGGTGACCATGCCGGCGGCCATTTCATTGAGATCGGCCATTGCCGTGGAGACCTTCATGTCATCAAGGTCGCGACGGAGTTGCTCGATACGATCTTTGGCAGCCTTGATACTGACGTCGCGGGCTTTCACAAGTTCCTTGTAGCGGGCGTCGGCGGTCTCCATTTGCTCACGGACTTCGTCGTGTTCCTTATCGACGGTTTGCAGCTGAAGGGCGAGCTTACCGGCGGCTTCACGGTTGCCTGCTTTAAGATTGGCGGCGGTCTTGGCACGGAGCTCATTTTCCTGCTTGTCGAGTTTCTTGGCTCGGGAAATCAGTTTTTCGACCATGCCGGCGTGGGCGGAGAGGCCTTTGTTAAACTCGGAAATTTGCGCGCGGAGGTTTTCTTTTTCGTTGGCGAGGAGTGCTTCCGGGTTCCGTTTTTCGAGTCCGCCGATGAAGAGCCCGAAGAAGCCTTTGATGAGATTTTTGATACGTTTAAACATTAGTTTTGGAAATGTTAGGGGAACTTTGTGCCAGCGATGGGCATACTGCAAGAAGAGACGAGGAGAATTCTCGGGTATTTTTGTAAGGGACTAGAGGGGGCTGGAGAGCTCGACGAAGTCTTTGACGATTCTGATGAAAGAATCGGGTTGTTGCCAGGGGAGGCGGTGGCTGGCTTTGGGGACGGAAATCATACGGCCACGAGGGATACGGGAGACTGAATCTTCACCTATGGCGCTGAATTTTTCGTCCTCGGTTCCGGCGAGCCAGAGGACCGGGCAGGTGATTTTGAGCAGATCAGGACGGAGGTCGAATTGCCGGCCCAGGCTCCAGTCGCGGAAGCTGCGGGCGACTTTGGTGCTCTTCTCGCTGGAAGGGTGCTGGAATGTCCTCGAGACTCCGTGCGGAGAGGCAAGGAGTGGTTGCTCGTCCCAATGCTTGAGAAATGCTTCCCAGTTGGTTTCGGCGAGTTGGGCCCATTCCTCGTCCCGGGTTTTCCGTTCCTCGTGACCGTCAGAGATACCAGGGTTGGCGGCGATAATAATGGCGCCCCGCCATTTTTCGGGATGGTAGAGCAGGGAGTGTAGGGCAATACGTCCGCCCATGGAATAGCCCATGAGGAGGTCACCGTCATTGGCTTGTTCGGCGACGAGTTTTCCGGCTTCGCGAAGGGTGACTTGGTTATCGGATTCGAGGAGTGACCAGAGATCGATGCTGTTGATTTCCTCGCCGAGGGATTTTTCGAAAAGACCCCAGTTGGTGTGGCATCCCGCCGAGCCATGGAGGCAGTGGATCATGGTTTCCAGAAGCCGAAGAGTTGTAGGACGCAGCCCAAGGCGAAGGCCTTGCGATCCTTCCATGGGCTGGCTGGTTCCAGGATGCGCCATTGATTGGCGACTCCGGTTTTACGAACGCCAGGAAGGGGATTGACGAGTGTGTTTTCTTCGCAGAGGTCGAGGAGGGGTAGATCGGCCTTTGAGTCGCTGTATCCGGCGAGGCCGCTGGTAATGTTGTGTTGGGCGAGACGAAGGACTTTCTCCTGGCCTTTGTGGTTTTCGCCATTCATGTCGGGAAAGAGTGCGATTTTTTCACCCCAATCGAATCGGGTGCCAAAGCTCAAGTGAAAGCCCAGAGCCTCGCCGATACCGGTGACCCAGAGTTCCGGGCTGGCGGACGAGAGGACGAGGATGTTTCCGTCCTGTTTGTGTTTAGCGATTTCATCGAGAATTTCCGGGTAGGGGAGTTTTGGGAGCCAGTCGGTGAGGAAAGCTTTTACGTGGGCGTCGAGTTTTTTCCGGCTCATGCCCCAGAGGTAGCAATGAAAGACACGCTTCATCCCGCCCGTGCCGAGGACTTTGTTGAGAGGGAGTAAGGCGATAAAAATGAGGGTGAGGAGGCGCCGCGCCGGTTCTTTTCGGAGAACATAGCTCCGAAAAACGAGCTGGGTATCCCAGGGGATGATCGTTTGGTCGAGATCGAAGAGGACGTGTTTTCGAGGCACTGCTGAAAGGTTAAAAGATTGGGGGTAAATTGGAATTTTAAATTTGGGCAAAGTGAGGGTAGATTGTTCTCCGTGAGAGCCGTTCTTTTTGCTTTGGGAGTCATAGCGACGCCCCTTCATGCCCAACTCTATGCCGATGTCACCACGACGATGGGGGATTTTACGTTGGAGCTCTTTTATGAAGAATCACCGAAGACAGTGGCCAATTTTGTAAGTTTGGCAGAGGGATCCCGAAAGTGGATTGATCCAGTGACGGGGATTGTGCAGGTAAATAAGCCCTATTTTGACGGGATTATTTTTCACCGGGTGATCGATGAGTTCATGAATCAAGTGGGATCACCACAGGGGACTGGATCGGACGGACCCGGCTATACTTTTCCGGATGAAGTGGATAACGGTTTGGTGCATGATGAACCTTATCTTTTGTCATCGGCAAATTCGGGTCCGAATACCAATGGCTCGCAGTTGTTTATCACCGTGGTGGTGACTAACTGGCTCGACGGGATCCACACCGTTTTTGGAAAGGTGTCTTCCGGCACAGATGTGATCGACGCGATCAATGATGTGGATGTGGGGAAAATATTTAATGGAAACTTCGATTCAACCCGCCCTGTGGTTGATGTGTCTATTACCTCGGTGGTGATCAGAAGGGTAGGACCGGAAGCAAACGCCTTTGATGTCACGGCACAGGGGCTTCCCGAGGTGGAGCAAGCCGAATTGGGAATCGAAAATCCGGAAAGTGGATTGAATCTCACCGTGAATCAAGCGGCGGGAACTTCCTTGGAAGTTTTTCAAAGTCCCGACATGGTGACCTGGAGTTCGCAAAGCCGGCATCTTGATTCGGGTTCATTGCCTTCCAGCGGGATTGGGATGCCGGTTGAGCAAAGTCAGGAGTTTTTCCGTTCGGTCATCATTTATTGGCCGACCGAAGCGAGTTTTCCAAGTGATTTGACGGGATGGAGTATAGCTATTGAGTCTCCATTGAACGGATTAGATCTCACTCTGAATTTTTCAGACGAGCCTACTTTATTTTTGGAGGGGAATGGGACGTTTTTGATTAATATGGAATTAAGTAGGATTGATACGGATGGTTATGGCAGTAACCTCTTGATATACACCGATGGACTTGTGCCCTTTAGATTTCGATTGGGATCTGATCTTCCGATTAACAGTAGCGCCCCAAATGGGAGAATGACAGGGACGGCCTTTACCGGAGGCGGAATTACGTTGAGTGGAGGATTTACGATGACTCCTCTTCCCTAGCTGATAAAGACGCCCTATTCAATGTTGTCATCTGGATGAGATACGGCATCTTTTGATTCGATGTCTCTTCTCAGGCCGTTTTTCGTTTTTGCGTTTTCGCTCATCGGGGGAATCGCGCAGGCGTCAATTTACGCCGAGTTTACGACCAACCAAAAGGACGCCGCCAATCAACCACGCAAGTTCCGTGTTTTGCTGGATCCGGTGAATGCGCCTTTAACGGTGACGCATTTTTCACTGTTGGCGGGGAAACCGGATGATGTCTGGGAGGCTGGTCCGGGAGCCGCCTTGCCGACTGTTGTTCCGGGCGGATTTACCACGATGTTGCTGGGGTCGATCACCGTGGGGGAAAGACGGGAGAATCTTGTGGTAAGGCCGATCGTGGAGTCTGAGGGCTCACTGGTGATTAAGGAGTATCAGGTCGTCACCCAAGGTCAGAGTTTGGAACTGGGGCGGGTATCGGCGATTCCCAATGGTGATGTTTATCACGATGTGACCGGCAGGGGACGGCTTGAGATGTGGCAGGAGAGTGCGTTTCCATTCCGTTGGCGGGTGGCGATCAAATATCCCAGACCCTGGCTTGAACCGATATTTGGGGAGGAGACAGAAGAGACTTTTTATCAAAACTTAATTGTGAGTGCACCAGCGGGACAGTGGCTGTCTGCCGGGACGCGGGTTATCGGCGGGAAGTCTGTGACCGATCCCGGTTATTTTTTACCTGATGAGCTGGCCAGAGTACCCAACGTTCTTTCCGAAATTCCGGACATTGCCCACCGTCAGCCTTTCAATACTCCTTACGTGCTGGCGATGGAGAATGATGGTCCGAATACCAATGGCTGCCGATTTTTCATTACCGGTGTCTCCGAGCCCAGTGGCCAGGATTGGAACGGGAAATATACTGCCTTTGGAAACGTTTTTTCAGCAGATCGATTGTTTGTGTCGGAGCTGATCAGCATTGCTGGTTCGAATCCAGGAACAGTGTTGATCACTTCGATTGAGGTGAAGCGAGACGCGACCTATACTCATGTCGGTTTTTTCGAAGGGTACTATCAGAATTTCCTACCGGGGGGCTATACCAAGAATGTTGATCTCTCGATCGCAACGGTGAATGGGAAGCCAGAGTTGCGGGCATTTTCTTCGCAGGAGGGAACCGATGAGTCTGCATCCTTGTTGACGAGGATCTATGCTGGAGATGATTTGCAGGAGTATGACTTTGTGGCAACCGCAGGAATTGCTTCGGGATTGACCGAGCCCGCTAGGCAATTTGTTGATGCCAATGTTTTTGCTGGGGCCAGAGGTTTTTTCAGAGCGACAGCCTGGGAATATCCGTATTGGCCCTCGGCAGATGCGACTATCGCGAATGCTATTTATGAGTTCACTGCAGACGGTCCGGGGAATAGTATCGGGAAATTGACGTTGCTTTTTAATCTCGAGGGAACGGGGGGGACTTTCGTGGATACGAGTTTTGTTGAGCGATACTCAGTCAGCCCCAATCCTGATTGGTTTCCGGGAAGTGATTTGTCTCCTGTTATTGTGACTTCCTGGATGCAGCCCGAGGTTCAAACTGTTCGAAATGGAACCTTTGAGGCGAGCTACTCGCCAAGCCAGGGTCCGTATGCTGCAACCATTGAGATCGAAGCGACCAGTGGTGAATTGGAAATTGATTACATTGAATTGATTTACTCCTTCAATCCCCAAGATTACCAAACCCTTGTGCCGCAGGGTCTCCCCATTCCGCATAGTTTTCGAGCCTTCAGGGACGAACCCGACATCCTCACGGAAGAAGGGGCGCGAATCCTGCCTTTTAGCTATGAAGGCTATTATTTTAAATCCCAGTAATGATGGTTACCGAATCACGCTATGATCGTCCGGTGGAGCCCAACGAGCTCGTCCCGGCTGACTATTTTAAGGAGCTTCCCTTGGGAGAGTATTTTGCGAGTGACGCGCCTCTGGAAATCGATCTTGGCTGCGGTGATGGCTCGTTTGTTCTGGGCATGGCCGAACATTATCCGGATCGAAATTTTCTCGCGGTGGAGCGTTTGCTCGGGCGGGTGCGTAAAGTGTGTAAGCGTTCGCAAAAGATGGGGCTGAAGAATCTCAAGGTTCTGCGTCTGGAAAGTCTTTATACTTTGGAATGGTTGTTGCCCGAGAGTTGCGTGGACAGGCTTCACCTTCTTTGCCCCGATCCGTGGCCGAAAGCGAAGCATCATCGTCGACGCTTATTTCAGGACCCGTTTCTCAATGCGGTGGTGCGGGTGTTAAAGCCGGGTGGGGAGTTTCTCTTCAAAACGGATCACGAGGAATACTTTGAGTGGAGCCAGGAACATCTCGCGGCGTTCGATGAGCTGGAACGCCTGAGCTGGGAGGAAGATGATTTCTTTTATCCCAAGACTGACTTTCAGATCCAGTGGGAAGCCGAGGGGAAGTCCCTTCAAGGACTTCGTTCCCGGAAGGCTATTTAAGTTCGTAGGACTCGGGCGCGACCAGTCCGGCGGAAAGGATCATTTTTCCTGCTTCTTCGAGAGACATTTCGCTGTCGTAGACTTTTTCGTCGTCCACGATGATCACGAATCCGGTCATGGGATTAGGGGAGGTCGGGATGAAGACGGAGGTGACGTCTTTCTTTGTCTGGGGATCGTGGAAGTTCCCGGTCACAAATCCGATCAGGCGGCAACCGGGGCTGGGATATTCGATATAGGCGACACCTTTAAACTTCCTTGGTCCGCCAAGGTTGCGCACGGCATCGACAAATTGCTTGATGGTTCCGTAGATGAATCCGAGGAGGGGAATGCGGGTGAGTGAGTCATCGATCCAGCTTGAGAACCGGTGTCCGGGTTTGTTCATGACGGCCAGGCCAATGACAAAGAGGAGCGCGAGGGGAATGAAAAGCCACAACAAATCGTCGCCAGGGAAATATTCGATTTTCCAGGCTTCCTCCGGGGTTGCGCTGCGGAGGGTATTGAGTCCCGAGAGGGCGAGGTTGATGATGGCCCGACCAATACGATGCAGGAGTTTGAAGACGAGGACGATGATCCAACCGGTCGCGAGAATTGGGATCACCGCGGCCATCCCGGCGAGGAAGGGCTTGAGAGCCATTCTGATTCGCGGGTGTCTGGAATCGCGGGCTTGTCCGAGAGGCTGGTCTGACATGATAATACTTAATCAATAGCGCTTAATTCCCAACTCACAACTCTGAGATTTCTGGATGACGAAAGGAGAAAAAAGTGGGATGCTTTTTTCAGCGATTCGCGATTTTAATGCCTCGATTGATCATTCTTGTTCTTCCTTTCTCCGTCCTATGGCTGGTGATGATCTCGAGGCCGTCGGTGATACAGAGTGGTCAAGGGGCTGATGTCTCCCTCGAAGAGGTAAATCCAGAGTGGTTCTCTGAGAGTTTTGAGAGAGAAGCAAAGCTTCTAAAACAAAGGGGTGAAAGGAGTGATTCCACTTTTGAAGCAATGCCTTTTCAAGATGGCTCTGGATCGATTCCGGACTCAAGCAATGGCCGCTCTGGGCTTTCTGTCGATGAAAAGGCCGCATTGGTGTGGCGCAGAATTCAGGATTCCATTCCTCGGGATTTCAACGGAAAGGAGATGAAGGACTTGAGATCCTACATTGATGAGTTGGTGGGGGTTCAGGACGAGAGCGAGTTAACCTGGCGGTGTTGGGCTCCCGGGTCGTCCCGGGAAAAAGCGCTTCTCTACCATGAAGTAGAGAGCTTGATCGGGTTGAATCCGGGACGGGTTGGCTTGTTTGCAAACCAGTTTCTTGGGACTGGCCGATGGGGTAATGTTGCGAGTCATGACGGAACGACATCCGACCAAGGGAGGCCGGCTGTTCTCACCTGGAGCATCGTGCCTGATGGGACGATGACTCCCGGAATCGGTGGCCAGTCGGCAGCGGCTTCGGATTTACGTTCCTTTTTAGATGGGATTTATGGAAGCAATCCCGGGGAGCCAATGCAGAATCAACTTTGGTTTTCTGTGCTGGAATCGGCCTTTGATGACATGGGGCAAACATGTGGCGTGAAATTTGTTTTTGAGGAGAATGATGATGGGATTGCGTTGTCCACTTTTGCGGATGGCGAGCTTGGAACGAGGGGAGATATTCGGTTGGCCGCCCGGGCTTTGGATGGTGTTAACGAGACTCTGGCATTTGCCTATGCGCCTGGATATGGAGATTTGGTGATCGATTCCTCTGACTCGTTTTTTAACCTTATCGGGTCGTCATCCATTCGGATGCACAATGTCGTGGCTCACGAGCTGGGGCATGCCATGGGGCTGTCCCACGTTTGCCCGATCAACCGAACAAAGCTTATGGAACCGCTAATTAGCCAGGAGTTCCGGGGGGCTCGCTTTGATGAGTTTCAGTCCCTTCAACGACAATATGGCGACCCCCTAGAGCATCATTCGGACGAGCGGGATAACGACAGCGCGTTTGATGCTACTCCCCTGATTCTCCCGCCGGATGACACTTTGAGTTACGCCAGACTGAGTATTGATGATAATAGCGACATCGACTTTTTTAGATTTTCATTGTTGGGTGGGCAAAAAATTTCGGTGGATGTGGAACCTGCTTCGGGGAGTTATTTGGAAGGGGCGCAAGTTGGGGAAGATTGTTCGGGAGGAGAGGGTTTCGATCCCGGGACGATTCATAATCTGACCCTGGATATTCTGGGGGCCAATGGTGTGGAGGTATTGGCCTCTGCCTCTTCGGGAGGATTGGGTGAGGGAGAAAGTATTACCAATTTTGAGATACTGGAGGATGGAGATTATTTCCTGCGAATTAATGGCGGTGTAGCCAATGCGACTCAAATTTACGACCTCGATATTTTTACCGAGGATCGTCCGCCGAGTCCTGATGTCGACATGATCGGTTCGGCCATTGTGGTGGAGTCAGGTAAGGTGAAAAACGTTCGAGCAGACCCTGATGAAACACTTAAGGTTCAGGTTGAGTTGAAAAACATGGGTAATCTCGCGACGGAGGATTTGCAGGTTTTCCTGTCTGGTCCGCCGAATCTTGTTTTTTTTGAGAGTGAGGTAT
>JAKMEV010000092.1:0-3287 GCA_022425785.1 Akkermansiaceae bacterium
GGATAGCGGAGAGGATTTCCTCGGAAAACATCGTGAGACGTTTTCCGAAGGTGGTCGGCTCTGGGCGCCCACGTTGTGGGTTCGCGCGGTGATCATGAGATCGGGAGCCATTCGAGGAAGACCCCCAACTTATTGGAAATCGATCTGGAGATGACAAGACTGCCGAATCGATTTCTGCTTGTTTGGCGGCCCGCTATTCAGCAACGGTGAAGAATATTTTTGTGGCTGTGGGCACGGGATTTGTAAATCCGTAAGTGATGACCCCTTCGGCTGGGTTGGTGTCAAACGGGCCATTGTCCGTGATGTTATCGTTGAGATCACCACCTCCTTGGAGTTCGGTCAAATCTTCGGTGTAATATAAGGTGTAAGTCACGCTGCTACGGGCATTCCAGGTCACAGAAATGAAGTCGGTCTGGGCGTCGTAGGTGATATCGGTTATCGCCAATTCGGTGGGGCTGACCGGATTGCTTCCAGCGGCAAGGTCCGCAATTTCAGTTGGGCTGAGAACCTTGCTCCAAAGGCCTACATCATCGATAAATCCGGTGACCCAATATCCTGCAGTTGCCCGGAGGATTGCGCCAATGGAGGTCGTATCAATTTCCGATCCAATCATACTTCGGAAGGTCATATTGGATGGATCCAGAACGCCGTCGATGTAAACTTGAAGGGTATCGGTAAGATCGTTTCCGGTCACCGCGATGTGACGCCAGGTATCATCAAGAGGCGTGCCGACGGTGTATTCGTGGACTGATCCACCTGTTGGTCGAATATATGAATCCAGAACCCCGTCCAGTCCGTTATTGCGGGTCCCGAAATTGAAGAGGGGATTGTCGTTCACACTCGAACTCTCAGAAAAGATACGAAGGTCATTCTGTCCGGTTCCATTGACCTTCACCCACATCGAGATCGTGTAGCCCTCATGCTGAGTGATTGGGAGTAAATCACCCGGGCTATGAATACGGCTCGCCATGGTTTGATTAAGATTGCTGAATTGAGCAGCTTGACGACCGGATTCGAGGACAAAGTTGCTCGCGTCCATGTTGGTTAATGTCAGGTCATATCCGTTTCCACTGAGATCGGGTGTCGTAAGTCCGTCTGGTGTTAAATCCAACGGCCAGAAAGCAACCAGCCGACTCTGGGTGTTCGGGTCGGAGGCGTCGGTAGGGCTCGGGTCGGTGTCGTCTCGGAAGCCGTCACCGTCAGTGTCTGGTGAGGTGGGGTCTGTTCCAAGGGTGTTTAATTCATCTCCATCCAGCAGAGTGTCGCCGTCTGAATCGTCGAGAAGGGGATTGGTGTTGTTGGTGATTTCATCACCGTCCCGTAGGTTGTCGTTATCAGAATCGGCGTCGTTTGGGTTGGTCCCTAAGCCAAGCTCAGTCTTGTTGTCGAGTTGATCATTGTCGGCGTCGTCTGTTCCGCTTTGCAACGCGAGTTCAGAAGGTGTTGCAGTTCCATCATTGTTTCCAAATTCCCGATCCTCCCATAGATCGGGAAGCTCATCACCATCGGAGTCCAAAATTACGACCGTTTGATCGAGACTAAATCCATTTAGTGCAAAAAACATTTGGTGCACCGGGTCGGTATCGCCTGGAGTCAATGGAGCAAACCGAAGAACAACGTCTTCTGCCACTGAGGTGAAGTTCAAGAATTGGGTCGAAGTCAGATCGCCCGGATTTCCCCCCAAGACATTGGGAGGAGTGCCGCCGAAAATCTCATTCTCGGCCGGACTTCCTCCTGACAGGCTGTTTGTAATGCGACCAATAATGGGAGTGTCAAAGGTTACGCCGCCATCCGTCGAGATCTCGATGGAAAAGTTTGAGTTGATGTTTTCCACATCATGGTGGTATGTGGTCATTTGGTAATCTGCAACGGGTAATCCGGAAAGGGTAAGGACAAAGTAAGTAGGTGTTCCCGTGGTTCCATCCCATGCGCCATTGCCGCCTTGGCTGGTTCGGGCATCGCATCCAATGAAGTCTCGCAAGAGATTTACATTGTTTCCGGTCCACGTATCGGCCTGTTCCTGGCTTCGGCCGATCGACTGTTGAATGGTGTTGGCCGTTGTGCTGGGCCACGAGGGAGTCATCGTGACCGTGGCTAAGCCGGAATCACTGAAAGTTGGATTGTAAGTTGCGCTAACGAAGTCGGCGGCGACCTCATGTCCAGCATGGTAGCAAAGGTAATCGGTTTCTTGATGAGCCGCGTTGGCGGGATCTGCGGGATTGCCAGCAACAGGTGCCCCACCAGTGGCTTGGCTTGAGTTGAAATCGACAAGTAGCTGTCCGTGGAGTCCGGTGGGGAGGCTAATCAGAGCACCGATGAGCGTTTGTGTTATTTTCATGATTTGATTGTGTGAATCCTATTCTATTATTCTGAAGGAAAGGTCGGTAGTTTCCAGAATAAAACTGCCAGGAATTTGCTTTTGGCGGAAAGGTCGCGGAAACCTAAGATTGGCGAATTAGATGGGGGAGAAAGGGGGGTTAATTAATTCATCGATATGATCGGGCCTGTCCTCGACAAACTTGGGCTTGGTGAGCGTCTGACGGCGGCCAAGGAAATCCACTAAAAACTTTAATTTAATACTTGCGCCGAGTTTGGAAACTCTTAGAGTCGTCAGTGAGCAAGATATAAAGCGCTTATGCGAAACTTAATTTTCACCACTGCCGGACTGGCATCCCTCTTGGGGACTGCGTCGGCCTCACTATTGCTAGATTTTAACTCTAACCAAGCGGGCGGAGGAACGGCACCGACTGGCTCTCCCAGCAATATTCCTGCCGCAAATCATGAGGCGGGCTTCAATTCCTACTGGGTCAATCATGAAGACGCAGCCACTCTGGGGAACCCAACAACTGCTTCATATGACGTCAATTTTGCCCTGACTGGGGCTTCAACGGTAACTCTTACTCCTGCTTGGCCCAACACTACCTCCCTCGCTGTTCGGCAGTCGATTGGCCGATCTGCAGGCCAGGCTGCTAGTTGGTTGGGGGATAACCAAAATCTGCTCAGAGACTGGATTGGAATTGATTCGCGTCCGAATGGAGCAAATGCCGATGGAACTAATCCAACATATTTCACACTCACCCTTGGAGGGCTTCCTGCTGGCTCCTATGACTTTGAAGGATATCACCACGATGTGGAGAATATGAATGCCTTCTTCAGTGCAGAGGTTTCTACTGATGGTGGAGATTCCTTCGGGAGTATCCTCGAAGGGCGCATGACTAATAGTCTCGAAGGTGGCATTCCTGCTGAAAACGAAGTTCTTCCTAACACAGGAGTCAACATTGCCGGAG
>JAKMEV010000170.1:0-19047 GCA_022425785.1 Akkermansiaceae bacterium
GGATTTGGCGTGATTTCGCAGCTCCGTATTCACCAATCCCACCAAGAGATGCGGGTCCATTGTGGCAAAAGTCTTCAAGTTCATCGCTGGGCCTTCGATAAGGGCTAATTCGGTTGACAGCGAGAGCATTTTGAGACAACACACCCGCTCTTGCGGCGTCGGTAACGTCGCATCCCTAACTTTTAAGGGCATCCCATGAAAAAAGACATCCATCCAGACTACCACCCCGTCGTATTCCAGGACATGACCAGTGGCCACCGTTACATCACCCGTTCGACCGCTAAATCAGATAAAACTGAGGAAATCGACGGCGTGGAGCACTTCATTATCTCCGTCGGCATGACCGCGGACTCGCACCCCTTCTTTACGGGTCAGAGCACCTTCGTTGATACCGAGGGCCGCATCGACAAGTTCCAGAAGCGCTTTGGTTCGGTTCGTCGCGCCAAGAAGCCCACTCGCGGCTAATTCCGGAGGAAGTTCAAAACATCTTTCCGACAAAGGCGGTCCTTCACGGGATCGCCTTTTTCATTTAAACACCAACCGTCATGGACGAAGCCGTCGAGCAACTCATCCCCGCCGTCGAGGAACAACTCACCTCTCCCGCCACGCCCTACGTCCGGGAAACCCTCGACCGTCTTCTCACCGAACCCGACATTGAGGAAGACGAAGCAAAAGCCATGATCGCCTTCTGCCTCGCCGATGAGATCGAATCCCTTGGGGCCGAAAAACGTGATTTCTCGGAGGACCGATACAAAACACTCCTCGCCCTCCTACCCATCATGCCGGAGGGAAGGTAAGACGCCCAGTAGACCTGAGATTGACCCGCTCCCTGATTCGGAGAGAATCCCGGATCGCAATGACTTCAATAACGCCTCATCAACTCATCCGCGCCCGTTATGAAGACAACAGTCCCTGAAGCTTCAAATTGGCGGGAACTCCTCGCCCAACGTGAGGGTCCGGAGCACTTCGTGATCGAAGGTCAAATCGCTGTCCAACGCCTCCTCGACTCCGACTATGAGGTCGAGCACGTTTTTAAGATTGGTGAAAACCTGAGTCGGGAAGAAGCCTCCTCTCTGCTGGGTTATCAATTCCATCGCGGCTATCTCGCCATTGCTCGAAAACCTCAAGCCGTCGAGCTCTCCGACTTCTCATCCGGACCATTGGTCATTCTCCCTGAGATCGCC
The DNA here is from genome assembly GCA_022425785.1 of Akkermansiaceae bacterium. Lineage (GTDB taxonomy): Bacteria > Verrucomicrobiota > Verrucomicrobiia > Verrucomicrobiales > Akkermansiaceae > SW10. Next base: position 1,185 of record JAKMEV010000170.1, read on the forward strand.
GACCCTGGAAACCTCGGCACGATCATCCGCAATACCACCGCCCTGGGAGGCTCGGGCGTCATCATTGGGAAAGGATGTTCCCCGTTTAATGCAAAGGCGGTTCGAGCCTCTGCAGGCACTCTCTTCAAACTGCCCGTGAGACAGAGCGCAGATCTCCACACCGATCTTCAAGAGCTCGCGAATTCAAGAACCCTCATCGGCACCAGTCTTTCCGAGCGAGCAGTCCCCTTCACCGATCTCCCCCGACTCAAGAAACCCTGCACCCTCCTCTTCGGCCCCGAGGACTTTGGCCTTTCGGAAGAAATCGAATCCCTCTGCCACCATCTCACCTACCTTCCCATGACCAACGAAGTCGACTCACTCAACGTTGCCGCTGCTTCCGCGATCTTTCTTCATCGCATTCAAGACCTCATTTCATAACCCCGCGATCACCTCCCTCACAATTCTCTCACTGTAGCTATTGATCTTCCAGTGCCCAGGGCACCATCCCTTGAGGAAGCGATGAAAGTCCGCCCAAGCAAAGTGATAGAGAGCCCGCCACTCCGCAATCAATTGATCCACCTGAACCTCACTACCTTTTGCCCGGAGAGCCCTGGATAGAGTCTCAAAATAAATATCCAAAATTTCCTCCTCCCGGGCCTCGCTCTCTTCTTCGTCGAGACAACTCCCCACAACATAGGCCACATCTTTCATTCCGCAGCCTCCACCAACATACTGAAAATCGACGGCGGCTACTTCCCCGCCATCTTCGGAAAAACAAAAGTTCGCCAACTTGGCGTCGCCGTGCACCAATGTTTGAAATTTCGCTTCATTTAATTTGGCATCAATTGCCCCTGCGGCATTCTTTAAATCCACATCCTCCAGCGCGGCTAATTCATCGGGTCGCGTTGCCAGGTGCCAGTAGGTTCCCACGTCCCACAATCCATTGGGACAACAAGTAAGAAAGTTCGCATGGAAATTTGCCAACCAGCGAAGGCAGAGTCTAAGTTCCTCCATTCCCCCCGATTGAAATCTTCGAGGAAATCCCGCCCCGTCGAGATCCTCCAGAACCAATAGAAGTTCTTCCCCAATCTGTTCGTAGGCCAGCAAGCGGGGAATCCGGCAGGAGTTCCCGCATTGGTCACTCCAATTCCGGTACCATTCGGCCTCGACCTCATAAGACTTTATTTTGCGGTCATGCGATTGCGTACCCGACCACCCCCGGGGATGCTCTACCTGATCGGGGAAGTTCACATGCTTTACCACGAGAGACTTCCACACAGCCTCGTCATCAAAAACGCACCTCAAAATACGGCCATAACCGCTCCAAAGATTTTGAATCTTCTCCGCACTTTGAATTTCCGCCGTTCCAGCCGTAGCCAGAACGATGGACTCAAATTGAGGTCCCAAGACTGTATTCATCAATAAGCGGGCGAATCTTACCGTTTCCAGACCAGCCTGTATATCTCTTCCATTGCAAACGCGGTAAACCAGACCTCAATTTTTTGCCCTTGTTTCGAATTCTCTCCGCTCTATATCCCGAGGGACACCATTCCGGTCTTCACTCACAATGTTTTCTAAAGCGCGGCTCATCACCTCACTTTTTCTGCTTTTTTTTCTCTCCGCACCCTTCGCCGAGGCCAAACCATTCGACTGGCAGGAAAAAAGACATGCGAGCCGGACTTATTTCCCCCTCGACCGGGTCTCTGAGTTCTACCGATATTCCCTGGTGACATCCGGCCGAAAAATTCTCCTCACCAATAAAGGAAAAGTTGCCCCGGAAAAAACCATCACCATCCAGTTCAGCCCCGGGGGCCGGGAGGTCATTATGAATGGGGTGAAATTCATTTTTAGTTTCCCCATCATCGCCATCGGTGGAAAATATCACCTCTGCGAGACCGATCTCAACAAGATCCTCGATCCCGTTCTTCGACCAAGCTACATCGCCAACGCCAAGCCTTTCGACACCGTCATTATCGACCCCGGCCACGGCGGGCGAGATCCGGGATGCGTCAACTCACTGGGAACAGAGGCGGGTTACAATCTCAAGGTTGCCCAGCTTTTGAGGACGCAACTTCTCAAATACGGATTCAAAGTAGTGATGACCCGCGACTCTGATCGCTTCATCTCGCTCAGCGAGCGCGTCACCATTGCCAACAAATATCGCAATGCCATTTTTGTCAGCATCCATTTCAACTCCATCGGAGGGGCGGCCCGATCCCAGGCCCGGGGAATCGAAACCTTCACCTTGTCGCCGGAAGGAGTTGCCCATTATGGAAGCTCTGTCAAATCGTCGGATTTTCGAAAAAAAACCGGCAACCAACAGGACTCGGCCAATATCGCCCTGGCAACATCGGTTCATTGGAACATCATTCGTAGTCTTGCCGATAAAAAGAAAGGCCCTGGCATTGTTATCCCCGACAGAGGCATCCGCCGGGCTCGCTTCAATGTTCTCACTGGAGTAAAGCACCCCGCGATCCTAATCGAAGGAGGCTTCATGAGTCACCCGGAGGAGTCTCGCCACATCCACAAGTCCACCTATCAATCAACGATGGCCAAGGCAGTTGGCAATGCCATCTACTTTTATCGCGTGAGCACCAATCCCAAGACGAAAAAACGCTAGGGCGTCATACCGCTATCATCACCCCGGCACCATGCCCCCCCCAAAGGAATGTCTGACAAGCAGTGGTATTACTTCGACCCGGAAAACCAACAACAAGGTCCGTTTTCAATTGGTGAAATTCGACAATTCATTGCCGAAGGAATCCTCAATCATCAGTCCTTTCTCTGGCATGATGGGCTCACGACCTGGACGGCAGCCAATAAAATCGCGGGAGTCTTTACCACTCCGGCTCCTGCCCCTGATCCGGTCGATTCCACCAACCTAAACAAGCGAACCTCACCAAACCCTGGTCCCGTCGGAAAAACCTTCCCCGTGCCCTCAGTGAAAAAATCTTCATTTGGGCTCTTCATCACTTCATACCTCATTGGTTTTTTTCTATTGGCAGTCGGGTTACTGATCATCTTCTCCGCAAGTGCCCAGAATGCCAGAGAGGAACGCGAGGGAGGTCCGGATTTCAGCCAAATTGAAGAAGTGGGAAACCCCACCGACAGGTCCGCACCTCAAAAAGAGGATTCCCGCAGGCTCTACGAATTAAAAAGCCAAACCATGGTCGGAATCGGCGTCCTAATCGCCAGCGGATTCGGGTTCATCTTCGGTGGAATCTACTCCTACATCATCCTATTCCGCGCCTGGAAGGTTATTCAGGCGGGAGGAGCTCGAACAACCCCGGGGAAAGCCGTCGGCCTCCTCTTCATTCCAATTTTTAACTTTTACTGGATCTTCGTGGCCTACTTCGGCTGGGCGATTGATTGGACAAGAATCCGTTCATCCTACTCAAATCTCATGGCCGCCCCCCGGGCTTCATCGGGAACCTTTCTCGCGGGCTCCATTTTCGTCATTCTCTTCTTCCCGATCGGCATATTCTTCTTTTTTTGGATGATTTCGCAAATGTGCAACGTCACCAACCACATGGCCTCCGCCTACGCTCTCTCCAGACCATTATCGAGAGGGCTCACCGGCACCAAGGATTACTAGAGCTGTGTTCCCGATGACTTTGGGATTTCAAAAATCCAAATCCCTGCCTATCTCGGGGCTGTCACCATGCCTACCCAGATTGGACTCATTTCCCTTGGCTGCGCCAAGAACCTCATCGATTCGGAAATCATGCTCGGTCACCTTCAAGAAGAAGGCATGACCCTTGTGCCCGATCCCGAACTCGCCGATGCCCTGATCATCAACACCTGTTCCTTTATCGATGTCGCCAAGGACGAATCCGTCGGCACCATCATCGAGGCTGTCAACGCCCGTCAGGAAGACCCTGCGCGAGAGAAGCAGAAAATCATCGTCGCAGGTTGCCTCTCGCAACGGTTCCAAAAGGACCTTCCCGGACTTCTTCCCGAAGTCGACGCCTTCATCGGTCTCGACCAAATCACCGACGTCGCCGGTATCGTGCGCAAAACCCTCGAACGTGATGCCGAAGAAGGCTCCCTCGACACCGTCACCGCCAAGTCCCGTTATATCCCCGACTACACCACGCCCCGCTTCCGACTCACTCCGCAGCATATGGCTTACCTCAAGATTGCCGAAGGCTGCAACCATACCTGCGCCTTCTGCATCATCCCAAAAATCAGGGGCCAGCATCGTTCGCGCACCCAGGAATCCATCGTCAAGGAAGCGAAGGGCCTCATCGCGCAAGGCGTGAAGGAAATCAATCTCATCTCGCAGGACACCACCTACTTCGGCATGGACAAATGGCAGGGCCGCGGCAACCGCCCCAATCCAACCTCTCCCGTCGATTCCACCCGTGGCGAATCCCTCGCCTCACTTCTTCGTGCGCTCAACGATCTCGAAGGCGATTTTTGGATTCGCCTCCTCTACACGCACCCGGCCCACTGGTCCGACGAACTAATCCAAACCATCGCCGAGTGCCCCAAAGTCGCGCGCTATGTGGATATTCCCTTGCAGCATATTTCCGACCACATGCTCGACACAATGAACCGCAAGACCGACGGAAAATATATCCGCGATCTCCTCGACCGCATGCGGGCCGGCATTCCCGATCTCTCCATCCGGACTACCTTCATCACCGGATTCCCCGGCGAAACCGACGCCGATCACGAAGAACTCCTAGAGTTCATCAAGACCTTCAAATTTGAACGCTGTGGTATCTTTCAATATTCCAAGGAAGAAGGGACCCGCGCGCATAAGATGGACGACCACATCCATCACGCCACCAAGAAGAAACGTCACCGCGAACTTTCCTCTGCCATCGACGAAGTGGCCCAGCAAGTCAACGAAGCCCAACTCGGCAAAACCAAACGCGTCTTGGTCGAAGAAGAAGGTATCGCCCGATCGATGTGGGACGCCCCCGACATCGACGGCCGCATCTTCGTACCCATCGATTGCGAAGTCGGCGAATTCCTTAACGTCGAAATCAAAGACCATCGCGGCTACGACCTCGTCGCCGGCTGAGGTCGGCCTTGCTCAATTCGCCACTCCGCGCCTATCATTGCCTATACATGACAAATTCACCCGCACTCGTCGTTCTCGCAGCAGGAATGGGCAGCCGCTATGGCGGACTTAAGCAAATTGACCCGATGGGCCCCAATGGCGAGACTGTTCTCGACTACTCGGTCTTCGACGCCATCCGCGCTGGCTTCTCGAAAGTCATTTTTGTGATCCGCGAAGACTTCGCCGAGGCTTTCCGCACTTCCGTCGGATCCAAATTCTCCGATCAAATCGAAGTCGCCTACGCCTTTCAACAACTCCACGACCTACCCGAAGGGTTCACCATCCCCGAAGGACGCGAAAAACCCTGGGGAACGACTCACGCCATCCGCGCTGCTCGCCACGAGATCGACCGCCCGTTCGCCGTGATTAACGCCGACGATTTCTACGGATCCGATGCCTACGTTCAAGCCGCCGAGTTCCTCACAAATACTCCGGACGACGCAACCAAATCCCACTACGCTCTCGTCGGCTATAAGATCACCAATACTCTCTCTGATCACGGGTCCGTCAATCGCGGCATTTGCGAATGTCAGAACGGCCTCCTTCAAAGCGTAGCCGAGGTAGTGGAAATTGCACGCAAGAGCGAAGTGGAAATCTCCGGTCGCTCTCTAGATGGCTCGTCCTGCCTCGTTGATGATGACGCCATCGTCTCGATGAACCTCTGGTGCTTTCCGCAAAGCTTTCTCGAGCAAATTGAAATCCACTTCACCAATTTCCTCAAAGAGCGAATCAACGAGGAGAAGAGCGAGTGCTACATTCCCACCGTCGTCGACAACCTGATCCATGAAGGTTCCATCGACTGCCACGTTCTCGAAACGGTCTCATCATGGTTCGGTGTCACCTACCCCGAAGACAAACCACATGTCGTCTTGAGTATCCAAGCTCTTGTCGACGCAGGTTCCTATCCAACTCCCCTGGCTTAATCACATTCGGAAAAGGCCACCCTTTTTCCCTCCTAGGACGACGGCTCCAATAATGGAGATTCCCAGAAAGACCATGGCCCAAACTCCCAACGCGGAGGCCAGCTCGTAGCCATTCCCCAACATACTAATGAGCGAATAGATCGCCTTGGTAATTGGGAAATGCTCTGATTGCTGTGCCAGAATCAAGCTGTCACTCACCTCAAGCATCGCGAAGGCAAAGGCGAGAATTCCTCCCGCAATAAGATTTGCTCCCAGGAGAGGAAGCGACACTCGTCTCAAAGTCCTCGCGGGAGTGGCGCCCAGTGACCGGGCCGCCTCTTCCAACGCGATATTGGCCTGTTGCAATCCCGCAACCGCTGCTCTCACTACATAAGGAAGCCGTCGCACCGCGTAGGCGATAATCAATAACCACATCGGATTCCCATCAGAGCCCACCAGAAAATGAAAACTTTCTCCATCCTGTGACAGCGCAAGGTATCCAAAGGCCAGCACCAAGCCCGGCACGGCCAAAGGCAACATGACCAACGCATCCAAAATCGCGCGACCCCTAATCGTGCTTCGCACAATGACCCAGGCAATGGCCACCCCTAAAATCAAATCGACCAAGGTCGCTCCCGAAGCATAGAGAAGGCTATTCTTAATCGACGGAACCACCAGTGGATGGCTCAGAGCTTCGTTGTAATGAGCCGCCGTCCAAGCTTCCGGCAGCACCGAGGCATACCAATCGTGCGACATCGAAAGAATGACCACGCCGGCATGCGGCAATGACGAGATGACAAAGACCCCAAAGAAAAACAGCGTGCACAACCAGGCTTTTCCGGACTTCGGACGCACTTCATTATTCCGACCTTTTGGCCTCGGAGCCGTGCCCAACTTTGATCGACCGAGCACCGCCTTCGAGGCAATAAACACCAGGGTGGACACGACCAGCATGATCGCAACCAGCGCATACGGAAAAGGATTGTTCCCCAGGTCCTTGATCCCGTCGTAGACCTGCACCGGGGCCACACGCGTGTAGTCAAAGACCAGCGGCACCCCGAGTTCGGTAAACGACCAGATAAAGACAATTGCCCCACCGGCAAAGATCCCCGGCGTCGTCAGCGGCAGGGTAACACGCAACAACCTCCGCCACGGCGGGCATCCCAAATTCTGCGCTGCCTGCTCCATCGCCGGGTCGATATTCGACAGCGAGGCCGCTACGTTCATGTAGAGAATCGGGTAGAGATGTAGCGCATTCATTATCACCACACCCCAGAAACGCCCCTCGCCCAACCAATCGATCGGCATGGCCGCATCGACAATCCCCAAATGAACCAAGAAGGCATTAAGCGCGCCTTGAATCCCCAAAATCTGCTTAATCCCGACCGCTCCCACAAAGGGCGGAAGAACCAAGGGGATCAAAATCAAGGCAGAGAGCGATTTCTTGAACGGAAACAAATAGCGATGACCAATTAAAGCCAACGGAAAAGCGATCACCAAACTCGCTCCCGTACTCGCGACTCCCAGCGCAAAGGCATTCCACAAGCCCTCGACATAAACGGGATTTTTGAAAACCTCGCCAACAAAACTCAATGTCCACCCTTCGCCCTCCACATGGAAGGCCTTCTCCATCACCATCGCGGCCGGGTAGAGGAAAAACACCCCAAAGAAAAGGCAAACGATTGCAGTGATGCTATAGGCAAATCCCTTGTTCATCGCACTCCTCCCTTCGCCAGCTTTTCAGCAGCCCGATAATTCTCCCTGAAATGCCTCCCCAGTTCGTTCGTCATTCTCATCACCGAGACATTGTCACCCGACTTCATCGTCACCCGGACTTTATCGAGCGCATCCTGATAACCAATCGGACTCACATCGAAAAACCGCTCGCTCGCTTCCTTCGGAAAATCCGCTTCGATCAACGCTTCCCAGGCGGCCTTCATTTCCTGGTGGGAATCGATACACATCACCCGAATAATCAGACGCAGCGGCGAAAAATGTTTTCCAGTCAAACTGGAGTCATACATAAATTCATCGGCGGTCTCATAAGGCATCACCTCCGCATCGATCATTTGAGACAAATAGGGTTCCTCGTAAAGATCCCGTCGAATCGGCAAGCGTCGCAGGGCTCGATGACGCGGCCCCATCTCCTCACCAGGTCGGGCATTCCAAAGCATCTGCCCCTCTTTCGTGTATAAAAAGCGCACGAATTCCTGCGCCAACTCCTCATTAGGTGCCCCCCTAAATATCGCTACCGGGTCCACGCTGATGGAGGTCCCACCCACCGGGGAAACAAATTCGATGCGCGACCGGCCGTCTGCTTTTTTCAACGATTCATTATAAGTTCGCCCGTAGAAATCGATACACATCCCGGCAACTGCATCACCCTGGGCGACGTCATGGGGAACCTTCGAAGCACCATCGGTAAAGTATCGCGCATTCGCCCCAATGCGCTGAATCAAATTCATCCCTTTCCGCCATCCCTCCTCACAGGCCTTTTCTCGGGATTTTCCAGCTTTCAGCTCCTGATGAATGTGCTGCTGTACTAACATCTCAAAAGCTTTCGCCACCGATCCGCTCTTAGTGGGATCAGCCAAGGCAATTCCCTTTTGATAACTGGGATCTCCCAAATCACTCCATCCGGTAGGAGCCTTCATGCCCAGGCGCTCCAGACTGTCGAGATTATAACAGATCCCAAACGACGAGAGGCATACCCCCAACCAGTCCTTGTTAGGCGGGTAATAATTTTCGCCACTCTGCTTCGTGGGAATCACCCCCGACTCGAAAAGCTCTGCTTGTTTTTCAAAAATGTCCAAGGGTTGAAACCGTCCTTCGCGGGCCTGCAAGCTGAAGTCATAGACACCTCCGCCCATGAAGACATCCAAGCCAATACCCTCCCTGCCATTCGCTTCGGCTGTCGTGAAGGCACTATCGAGCACGCGTTTGATCTCGCTCGTCCCGCCAGGCTGACGCCAGTTCACATAGACACTCTTTCCGGTTTGCTTTTCATACCATTTGGAAAAAGCATCTCCAAATTCCCGTCGAATTGCCTCGTTGTGCGGAGTGATGACCTCCAGGCGTAAATCAGCTGCACCTGCTCCAACCGTCTCATCATCCCGCAAAATCATCGGGGCCGCGATCACCACCGCCATCGGAACAAAAACGCCGAGGTATTTTTTCCAGTTCCCTCTCATCGCGCCAAAAGGGTGATGTCGTTCTGCGAAATCGCCAACCCAATCTCTCGATCCCCGGGCTCTCGAATTAATTGCGGATTCTGTTCGGTTACCTGCACTACCTGACCATCGCCCAACCGCACGGAATACTGGATGATGCTTCCGAGATAAATCCGCTCAACAATCTTCCCTTTCAATTGCGCTCCCTCGGGTGAGACAATTTCCAATGCCTCCGGTCGCATCGACAAAACCAATGCCGCCCCTACTTCAGGAGACCAATTTCCCACCGACACCTTTCCAGACAATTTGGCAGTTGGCGTTTCCACCACTCCACCTTCGCCCATTGTTCCTTTGATCAAATTCGTTTCCCCGATAAATCCCGCAACGTAACTCGATACCGGCTCTCGATAAATTACGTCCGGTTCCCCAACTTGCACAATCTCCCCTTCATCCATCACGGCCATGCGATCCGCCATCGAAAGCGCTTCCGCCTGGTCATGTGTCACATAGACCCCGGTCAGATTATTCTCCTTCACGATACGCCGAATCTCAGACCGCATCTCGAGTCGAAGCTGGGCGTCGAGATTCGAGAGCGGCTCATCCAGTAAAAGACACTTCGGGCGCACCACCAGGGCGCGGGCCAAAGAAACCCGCTGCTGCTGACCGCCCGACATTTGATCAATCCCTCGCTTCGCAAAGCCTTCCAACTTCACCATCGCCAGAGCCTCCTCAACACGACGCTGAATCTCCTTTTTCTCCACCTTCCGCTCCTCGAGCCCAAAGGCAATATTCTGTCCCACCGTCATGTGAGGCCATAACGCATAGCTTTGAAAGACCATCGCAGCCTCCCGCTTGTGGGTGGGCAGGGTCGTCACATCCTTTTCTCCAAAATACACCTTCCCCTCTGTCGGAGTCTCCAAACCCGCAATGCAGCGTAAAAGAGTCGTCTTTCCACAGCCACTTCCGCCCAGCAAAAAAAACAGCTCACCCTGCTCAATTTCCAGCGAAACCGATTTTAAAGCAGTGACTTCCCCGAATCGCTTGGTGATCTGAACTGCCTTAATTGCTTCCATACCCCCATATGCTTGATTCTCCCTCAAAAAAGGCAAGCCCAAGAGACCCGAGTTTTCTGGTGGCCAAGTCCCCAAAGCTGTGGTCATATTCCGCCAACACCCATTGTCCCCATGCCACGCGTCAGTATTACCATCGCCGGAAAAAATTCCCAGCCCTACCGTTTCACCCTTGATCGTAAAAAAGTCTCTATCGGACGCGGAACCGATTGCGACATTGTCATCGACTGCCCTTCAGTCTCCTCCCTTCACTGCACCATGGAGCGAGTGGACGGCGGATACATCCTCCGGGACCGAAAATCAACCAACGGAATTACCCTCGACGAAGAGGCAATGGCCATCATCGACCTTCGAAACAACAACGACGTGAAGGTCGGAGATGTGGAATTTGGCTACGAACTCAGCGACGAAGAGCTTGATGATCTCGATGAAGAGGAATTCGTTCCTCAAGAGAAGAAAATGAGCGAGGTCATAGAGAAGGCCAAAAAGGCCAAGGCTTCCGAAAATCAGAAAGCCCTGAACAAAGTCGCAAGCGGTGGACCTCCCCCTCCCCAGACAATGGTCCAACCAATGCTGGCTTCAAGCAACTCCGACAACGGAGGATTCCTTTTCGCTGTTGCGGTATTCGTCTGCGGCGGCGCTGCTTTTGTCGCTGGCATGTCGAACAGCTACAGCGGTTCGCAACGCAAACTTGGGCGTGAAGGAGAAATTTCTCTAGTCCAAGACATCCGAGAAGGACGCCCCCCTCTCGTTAAAGAGAAAGAAAAGGAAGAGGAAGAAGCAGAATAATCACTCCTTCATTCCCGGAAAAAGAAACCCGAAGCTCTCACTGAGAACTTCGGGATTTTTTTAGAGAGTCTGCGGTAGCTGGCTAGGATCGAAATCTCGCTCCAACACCATAAGCTGTCACATCGTTATAGAAATCATCCCGCTATTTGCTCCGAATCGTCACCGAGTTTCCATGCGCAAAGAGCCCCTCCATTTTGGCGAAATGCGCAACCACCTCCTGAGATTTCCGCACCGCTTTCTGATCCATCCTGACTACACTGGCACGACGTTGAAACTGATCTGCCCGAAGCCCTGAGAAGGAACGGCCAGAGCCCTCCGTCGGAAGAGTGTGACTCGGGCCGGCCAGAAAATCACCCACCGCAACCGCCGCATAGTTCCCTACATAAATTGCTCCCGCCGTGCGAACCTGGTCAAGCCACTTATCCTCGTCCTTGGCCACCAAAATCAAGTGCTCCGGAGCCCAGGCATTCACGATCTCAATCGATTCCTTCATTGATTTGGTCAGCAACATAAAGCCCGCCTTCTTAAGTGACTTCGCCGCAATCTCCTTACGAGGTGTCTCGGCCAGTTGCTTTTTCAATTCCGCCTCGACCGCCTTGAGAGCTCTCTTGGAGTGAGTCACAAAACCCACCACCGAATCCGGACCGTGTTCCGCCTGCGCCAACATATCCGAGGCCAAAAAGCGGGCATTCCCGGTCGAGTCTGACGCGATGAGAATTTCACTCGGCCCGGGCAGGAGATCAATCGAAACCGCCCCGACCATCTGCCGCTTGGCCTCGACCACATAACTATTCCCCGGCCCAAAGACCTTATCGACCGGAGCAATAGATTTCGTCCCCAACGAGAGAGCGGCAATACCATGCGCTCCTCCGGCTCTATAAATCTCAGTCGCCCCGGCACATTCCAGCGCATAGAGCAAGTTGGGGTTCACCGACCCATCGGGCCCCGGAGGCGTCGCCGCGACAATCTCGGGAACTCCCGCCGCCTGGGCAAAGCCCGCCGTCATGAGGGAGGTCGAGACAAGCGGAGCCTTTCCTCCCGGCACATAGACTCCAACCCGGTCGAAGGGCACAAAGCGTTCGCCCACAATCGCACCCTCGGTATTTTTTGATGACCAGTTCTTCCGCAAACTCTTCTTTGCAAAAGCGTGAATATTTTTCAGCGAAGCCGCGATCGCTTTACGAGTCATAGGAGTGACTTGGGCCCGGGCCGCGGCCAACTCTTCTTCGCCCACTCTGAGATCCTTAGGCTTGAGATTGGCGCCATCGAATTTCTTCGCAAAATCGACAAGCGCTTTGTCCCCACGCTTGGCCACTTCCCCCACAATACCCGCCACCGACTCCGAAACCGCATCGCTGGGAATCGCCCGGCGATACAACTTCTTCACGAAGCGCTCATACCCCGCATCCTCGTAGCTCAAAATCTTCATGGCACTATCTAACCTCCCAACCTCAGGGACACAAGCGCTGCGTATCGTCAAAAAACACGGTTACCAGTCTCTTCAGGAGATGAGCGAAGAAAAATCGCCCACGCGCCCGGAAGCCTCCACGGTCCAAATAACAATATATCGTTCAAACAATGGAATCCACCCAGGTCGTGCTTTCCTCTCCGATCTTCTATTTCTTAAAGGCCCGATGATTCTTGTCTCCGCCACTCAGAACGTAAGCCACGAGATCGAGGATTTCTTCTTTAGTAAGCATCATGAGGAGATTCGGAGGCATCATGGAAACCTTGCTCGGCTCGATACTCTCGACCGTCTTGCGGTCAACATTCACGCGTTGGTTGGGATCACTCAAGTCGGTGTTAATGGTGACATTGTCTCCGCTGAGATTCACGACCACTCCGCTGAGAGTTTCGCCGTTCTTTCGCGTGACGATGATCGGTGCGAATTGCTCATTAATCTCCTTGCTTGGGTTGATGATTTGATCGAGCAAGTCGTGCGGGCTGTAGCGACCTCCGGCTCCGGTCAAATCGGGCCCGGTCATTCCGCCGGCATTACCGAAGCGGTGACAGGCATAGCAAGCCGAAGCGGCGAACATCGTCTTCCCTCTCGCAAAATCGCGTCCCTTCATGCCATTCTGCGCAGCTTCACTAAGATCTTCCAACTTCCACATCGTCGGCGTGCGACCATTGAACATTTCGCCGGAGAGTTCGATGGCGCTCTTACGCACCGGCTTCCTGGCGATGAGTTTAGCGTGCTCCTTTTTCTCAGCTTCAGTGAAGGTCGCGAGCGAATCATTGCGGATAAACTCGATAAACTTAGTGAAGCTCGCTCCGCCGTTGTAGTTCGCAGCTTTGAGGAACCATTCGAGTTGCTGCTTTCGGAGAGCACTCGACCAACCGGTTTTCAAAAAACGCAGGCTACGGGCGTATTCCATTTGTGGTTCCTGACTCGGAGCTCCCATGATGAGAGCCATCCCTTTGGCTGCCGTATTGGGATGCTGTAAATAGGCGAGCGTCTCGGTGAGGAGCCAATTTTCTTCGAACGAATCCGCCGGATACGAAGCATCAAGCTTGGCTGCAATAAGGTCCAAAGTCCCTTGGGCTGGATCTCCGAAGCGATTGAGAATGATCTGAACGAGACGGGCATAGGCGAGACGCTCCTCCGGACTCAACTTTCCGTAATCGCGCTTGAGCAAAGCCTGGAAGATCGCGTCGCGAGTCGCGGGGTCTTTTTGGGCAGCTTTCACACGGGCGAGCGCGAGCAAGGCTTCCAGTTGGGCACTGGCATTGGATTCAGTGAGTGCTTTGGACTTCCACTGAGCAACCGGCTGATGCTCCAGAGCGGTGCGCGCAGCCGAACGAATGGAACGATCTTGATGGGAAAGATGTGACCAAACAGCAGCGATGGCTTTGGAATCTGCTTTGCCGTGAAAGGCCTCGATACTGCGGCGAAGTTCATGCAGCGTAAGCTTCTCCGGCTGGCTCTGAACTGGCGCGGTGCTCTCCTTGCCTTTGTAGGTCACGCGGTAGAGACCGGACTGCACGCGACGTCCACCAATCGCGAAATACATTGAACCATCGGGATGGATGATAGCATCGGTCACCGGAAGCGGGCCACCGGTCACGAATTCTTCCTTGGTTGCGGTGTAACTTGCTCCCTCGGGCTTCAAATGAACCGCGTAGATCTTCCCCCAACTCCAATCGAGAACATAGAAAGCTTCCTGATACTTGGCGGGAAACTTCGCACCGTAGCCAAAGGTCGTTCCAGTCGGGGAACCGGGTCCAATATTGAGCGTGGCCGGAAGGTTATCATAGTAGAACTCGGGATACTTTCCTGCTCCATTGCGCCAGCCGTATTCACCGCCGCTGAGAACGTGATTCACGCGGGTCGGGCGATACCACGGCGTGTTGAAGTCATACTCCATGTCGGCGTCGTAAGTGAAAAGGTCGCCATTCCGATTGAGTCCTGCGTCATAGATATTTCGGAAGCCATTGGCGAAGACCTCGAAGTTTTTCCCGTCGGGATCAACACGATAAATAATGCCTCCGGGCGCAAGGCGATCCCGGTTATGCCCCCGACCATCCGGCATGCGCTTCAGGAGGTGGTCATCATCCCAGAGAGGCTTCACCGGCGAGCTGTCAGCGGCTTTGGTCGGGTCGACATTGTTTCCACAAATGAGGTAGAGTCCCTTTTTGTCCGGAGTGAGCACAATGGCATGCACGCCATGATCTCCGCGAGCGGTCATGCCACGAAGCCTCTCCACTTGATCCAACTCGCCATCTTTATTGCTGTCGGTAATGCGATAAAGCCCACTCTCCATCTTACGCTCGTAGTCATTCACCGCCACGTAAAGCGCATCGAAGGCGAAGAGCATTCCATTAATGGCCCGAATATCGAGCGGGAGTTTTTTAACGTCTGAAGCCTTCAACGTCTTTCCCGGTGCAGGCGGCGTGAAGCGGTAAAGAGCCCCATATTGGTCACTGGCGTAAATCCGACCCTTATCGTCATTGCAAAGATTCACCCACGATCCCTGTTCCACACCAGGAACGGAATAGAGCAACTCAACCTCAAAGCCCTCGGGCTTGGTGATATTCGCCACAGGTGTGGCTTTGTTTCCCCCGATGGCCGGCCCCACTTGCGCTGGCTTTTTCTTCGGCCTTGGCTTGGGTTTCTTCTTGGGTGCAGGTTTTTTCTTTTCGATCACCTGGGCATCGCTGGGAATAGCGAAGTTCTTAAAATCAATCACCCCACCGTCAGGGAGCGTCTTGAGCCTGGCATCCTTAACCATCACCGTCATGGCCTTGCCCCGGGAAATCTGAAACGCCAGAACTCCTTTGAGGGAACGGCCTTTCTTGTCGAAGTCGTGGAACTCCACCGTCTTCTTACCGTTTAACTTATGGATGATGTGATTCCCCTTAGCGATAATGGTGTATTCGTTCCACTTTCCAAACTCCGCCTTCACCGTGTCATAGCGGTCGGTGAGCCAGCGGGTCCCTTCGGGGTCGGTGACGGTCCCCTGACCATTTTGCGCAATGATTCCGCGACCCCGCTCTTCGTAGAACATGGCGTGATAGGGCGCATTGACGTGCACATCGCATTGGTAGCCGCCTACCGCCCACTTTCCGACGGAAGGTAATTCCCTACTGCGATATTGAATCCCTGAATTTTCACCGATGATCTTCATCTTGGCCCGAAACTCAAAATTCTTCACCTCGCCCCCGCGCCAGATCAAAAACTGATTATACTTCATCTGATCAGGTCCCGACGATTTCCCGGTGATCACGCCATCTCTCACAGACCAGATTTCAGGATTGCCATCCCAACCATCAAGGTTCTTCCCGTTAAACAAGGAACGGAATCCCTTTTCCTGCGCTCCAGCTGTTATGCCTCCCAGCATCAGAAAAGTTGCCGCTCCGGTGCGCATCAGCTTCGTTGATTTGATTGTCATCATCGTCACCGACTTATTTAAACCAGCAATCACGGGACTTCGACCCCGGATTTCGATTATTATCTGGCATCCAACACAAATCCGCCTCCCCTCGATACCTTGATCGCGTGAAAAGCATTCGACACTCCTTTCGTAATTGGAGATTGGGTGAAAGAGTTCATTAATCAGTAGGGTAATAGAAAACGGCTCAAATTAATAATCCAAATGAAAACCACTCTTACAGCTCTCGCTCTCTCCGCCTGTCTTCTTGGCTACGCAACCGCCGAACCCAAGCAGGATAAAAAGAAATCGGCCCCACAGAAGGTCGAGAAGAAGGCAGACAGAAAGAAGGCCAAACCAGCTCCAAAAAAGTCCAAGGAGGCCGTGGCGCGAGAGAAGGCTGACCGGGCTAAAAAAGCAGCAGCAGCAGCGGCAAAGAAAAAAACCGACGAAAAAAAGATGGTCAAGGACGCCATCGCAAAGATTGAGGACCTCAATGCCAAAAAGAAGGCCGCGGAATCTACCCGCAATAAGGCAGCAGATGCTCTTCGTGCTGCCGACCGCAATGTTGCGGCGATTGAAAAAGAAATCAAACACCTTTCCGCGATGCTTAAAGCCAAGGCTGACAACGATCGCAAGAAGGCTGAGCAGGAAAAGGCCCGCCAACTTCGTGACACGGAAGCCAATGAGCGGGCTCTTGTCGCAACCATGAAAAAGGAGCTTCAGGCTCTCAAACAAACCGTGGATCAGCTCAAAAAACAGTTACAGGAAAAGAAGTAATCCTTATCGGAACTAACAACCGCCTTTCTCCCCCATAGACTCCACTAAACCCGGGTTTCCGCGACCTTTCCGCCAAACGCAGATCCCTAGCAGTTGCGGCCGTTCGCTCAGGGCCGTGAAAAAGGTGAGGCGATCGGCGCTAAGGCCGGTGTGGGTCAGGGTGCGGACGAGTCGGCTGGTCGAATCGTATTCGAAGCCCTTCTCGATGTCCCCCTCTCTGCCAAAGAGAGCGCGGTAGCCAGAGCCACCCAACAAGTGTTCGGCATCATAAATACCGTGGTGCATTCTACCCCCTTCAATCAAAAGGGAACACGCCCGCTCCCTGAAAATTAAAAAGACCTCCAACCCGCTCTCCCCAAGCGAATTTTGGAAATGGAGCCACCTGACGGACTCGAACCGTCGACCTACTGATTACAAATCAGTAGCTCTACCAACTGAGCTAAGGTGGCTTATCACAACAGGAGGAACGAGATCCTCCCTGCAACGGCGCGGATACTACTGATCCGCCTCCCTGTGGCAAGCCCTGATCTCACGGAATTTGAGATTTTTTAGGGCTCTCTCGTCACCACTCCCTGGGCCACCGATGTTCCCAACATCGCGGTCGCAATAAAGATCAACCCCGCTCCGATCCCACCGACCCATGCCGGACCGATTTCAGAGGCCAGCTTAAAGGCGATGAAGGGAGCAATCACTCCCCGACAGCCAGTGAGGAAGGTATGCACGCTCATGTATTCCGCCACGTGCTCGGCGGGCGAAAATTTCGTCACCCAAAGACTCCAGGCCACGTTCCCCCCGGCCCTTGCCACTCCGTGCAATCCAATCCCCACGAAGAGGCACCACTCCGCGTCCCCAAGATAGTAAAACAGAACTCCTAACGCAAAAAAGACATTGATCAGGCAGCGCAGGACATAAAAATTCATCCGGTCAAAAAGCCGTCCCCAAACCAGGACGAAAACGAAGGAGAGAAACTCCGGGACGATCGTGGTGATCAGACTAATCTTGTTTTCATCAAAATCGAATCCGTAATCCTTGTTCGAAATATACTCCACGAAGAGCGAAAAGCAGAGGAGGTTTCCGGAACCCAAGATCATCCAGGAAATAAGCATCTTCCGAAATGGCTTATCCTCGGAGACATGGCGGAAGGCCTCGAAGAGCTTCACCTGTCGACTTTTACTCAATGTCACCCGGTCCATTAAAAGAACACAAACTGCCATCAAGAAGGAGGCCC
>JAKMEV010000195.1:0-2392 GCA_022425785.1 Akkermansiaceae bacterium
TATGTGGCTGGTCCGAACTGTAGCCCCTCCCGCGCTGGTCTACTCACCGGACGCACGCCAACTCTCTTCGGCTACGAATTCAATCCCACCGGACCTCTCAATGAAGATCCTAACTTTGGTTTGCCGCCGAAGGAAATCACGATCGCCGAGGCGCTACACGACGGAGGCTACACCACCGGCCTAATCGGAAAATGGCATCTGGGTGGAACTGCGCAGTATCACCCCCATCGTCACGGCTTTGATGAATTTTTTGGCTTTACTCATGAAGGTCACTACTTCGTCCCCCCTCCCTACAAAGGCGTTACCACTTTGCTACGGCGTAAAAAGCTTCCGGGTGGAGTGGAAGGACGCTGGATCGGAAAAAAGAGTCTACACTATCATACCTGGCGGAGTGACGAACCAGACTATGATGCAAATAATCCAATCGTCCGAGGTGGGCAGCCAGTCATTGAAACCGAATATTTGACCGACGCACTCACTCGCGAAGCCGCTGACTTCATCGATCGCCATGACGACAAACCATTCTTTCTCTACCTCGCATACAACGCGGTTCACAGCCCGCTTCAAGGCGCTGATGCCTACATGGAAAAGTTCGACCACATAAAAGACATCCACCGCCGTATCTTTGCAGCGATGCTGGCAAACATGGACGACAGCGTTGGCTGTGTGATGGAGCAGCTCCGGAAATCCGGGCTCGAAGAAAACACCATTGTCTTCTTCCTGAGTGACAATGGCGGCCCAACGAAAGAACTCACATCCTCAAACCTTCCTTTGCGCGGCTCGAAAGGTCAGATGTATGAAGGGGCGATTCGAGTGCCTTTCATGATGCAATGGAAAAGTAAAATTCCCGCCGGCCAAGTCTACGACAAGCCAGTCAGCTCTTTCGATATTTTCGCGACGGCAGCCGCCAACAGCACCGGAGTTACCGCACCAAAACAAGTCGAAGGCGTCGATCTAATTCCCTTTGTTACCGGAAAAAATAACGATATTCCTCACATGACTCTCTTCTGGCGCCAGGGAGGAAAGACCGCTTTGCGTCACGGCGATTGGAAGCTGGTTCGCCCGGGCAGACGGCTGGGAGCAGGCAACGAAAAATGGGAACTCTACGATCTTTCGAACGACTTCTCCGAAACAAATGACCTCGCTGTAACTGAGCCGGAGCGTTTGGCAGAGTTGGTTAAGATTTGGGAAAAAAGAAACGCCAAGATGAGCAAGCCATTGTTTTGAAAACCGCCCCAAAAAACTCAAATTCCAAAATCACCCCCCTAATCAGTGAATCAAAAACTCCTTTCCTTTCCCCGTTTCCTCCTATTCCTTTTCGCATTTGGCATTTCGAGTTTAGACCTTCCGGCCAAAGGGAGACCCAACATCGTTTTCTTCCTAGTCGACGATCTTGGTCAGCGCGATGTGGGTTGTTACGGGAGTCAGTTCCATGAAACTCCAGCGATCGACCAATTGGCAGAAGAAGGAATGCGGTTCACAAATGCCTATGCCACTTGCCATGTTTGCTCACCCAGCCGGGCCAGTATTTTAACAGGAAAATATCCAGCTCGAACCAATTTAACGGAGTGGCTTGGAGGGCGTCCCGAGCGTGACTACGAGCCGCTGCATCACGGGGAAAAACTGACCGCCTTGCCTGACGAAGAAGTCACCCTGGCCGAGACACTCAAGCGCCACGGCTACGCCACCGCAAACTACGGCAAAGCACACGTGAGCGTGAATCCGAAGACCTATGGTTTCGACGAGGAGATCACGGGATGGGTTCGTTCCTATCACTACCCTTTTGGTGGCGCTTACAATAACAAGCTACCGGCAAAAGAAGGTGACTACTATACCGATAAGCTGACCGATGCGGCTTTGGATTTCATTGAGCGAAATCAGGACCAGCCCTTCTTTGTCCATCTCGAACACTTCGCGGTGCATGACCCTATTCAGGGACGCCCTGACCTGGTGGAAAAATATCGTAAGAAGCTTGCCACGATGCCGGAACAAAAAGGGCCGGACTTCATCCTTGAAACCAATCCGGACGGTCCTCCGCTCAAGGAAGAAGAACTCAAGGTGCTCGCGGCAAATGACGAATTACAGGCGCACCAAGACGCTCGCGTCTGGTGGGTGAAGCAGAAACAAGACAACGTCGAGTTTGCAGGCATGCTTGAAGCAACGGACGAGAGTCTGGCGCGTATTCGCGCGAAGCTGAAGAAACTCGGACTGGAAGAGAACACCATAATCGTCTTCACAGGGGACAATGGCGGCATGTCGGCCTCCAATCAGTATCGCGGTATCAATCATCAGCGCAAATCACTGGACGCTCAATTCGCAAGCTCCAATCTTCCTCTGCGCGGGGCCAAAGGATGGAACTACGAAGGTGGCATTCGCGTCCCCTTGGTTGTGC
>JAKMEV010000201.1:0-2440 GCA_022425785.1 Akkermansiaceae bacterium
GGTTTTGATGACAAAGAGTTTCAGAAAGCTTTGAATGAAATTTCAGGCATTGCAATTGAATGGAGTGAATTAAAGAGGGAACGCATAGATGATCGGGAAGTTTTCTCAGAACGCAGTAGGAATAGACCATTTGAAGGTTGGGTGAAGACGACTTACCCGCATGGAAATATCAAAAATTTATTCAAAGTGAAAACTGGCAATAGAAACGGGCCTTGCTTTAGTTGGTATGAAAGTGGTCAAAAACAGTCCCACAGCTTTTACCGGGAAGGAAAATCTCATGGTAAGACGCATTACTGGTATGAGGCTGGCCAGCAGTTCTTTACGCATAATTACAACCACGGAGAGTTAGAAGGAATATCGAAGATATGGTACTTTAATGGACAACTTCAATGTTTATCCGAAAATAGAAACGGGCAACTAATCTCAACTGAAGTGTGGAAAATTGATGGCGAGAAGTGCTCCACCACAAATTTCAGAGGCGGTGATGGAATTATTGCATTTTATAATTTTAAAACAGGAGTGGAATACGCTCGAGAAAACTTTCAACAGAGCGTTCGACACGGTCTTACAACAATCTGGTATGAAAATGGGAACAAGAGTTCAGTAAGAAAGTATAAGAGAGGTAAACAAGATGGTCTTAGTATTTTTTACAACGAAGATGGTTCCGTAAAAGATCAGTTCTTTTATAAAGATGGCAAGAGGGTCAAAAATTAATTGAACACTGAAAGACGACATCACTCACTCCCACCATCATAATTTTCAAGTCTAGAAGTTTGCCTTTAGCGGAAAGGTCACGGCTTCCAAAGCTTGGTGGAATTCATGGGGGAGAAAGAGGGGCGTCGCTGCGGGAGGAAAGCGAACGGGTGGCCCTTGTGAAGCTCTTTGGATTTGGAAAGGCGGAAGTAAGTTCTCTCGCTCTAGATTTATTTTGTGCGGATGATGGCGACCCAGTCCTTTTTGTCGGGACAGGTGATGGCGGTGGATGTCATCGGCACAGGCTTTTGTGATTCCCCGGAGCGGGGATTAAACCACTGAATAGTGTGGGCCTTGTCAGTTTTGGGAATCGTGAGACGATGAGTGCCTCCATCGGGGAAGGCGAGGACCATGAGGTCTTGGCTTGCGAGGCAGTATGCGGTGTTGTCTTTTTCGGAATTGCCAACGAGCTCGGGTTCCGGGCTCATTTCCCAAAAAGGGATTTTTTGGTCGCGGAAGAAATCAAGGGCATACTTGGCATAAGTCCAGGAGTCATCGCGTGAGCGCCAGTCTTCGCAGATGAGATCGTTCTGCGGGAGCTTGTAGCCGAAGTAGTATTCTACGCCCCAGCCGCCGCCGAGAAGGTTGCCCCAGAGGACCCATTTGCGGGTTTCTTCGACCGAGGGACCTTTGTAGTTTTTGGGCATACCAGGGTAGTCGGCATCGGGTGGCATACCTTCGCTGGCGTTGCCGGGTTCGTCGAAGGCGACGCCCCAGGGGTGCTTGGCTTCTCGGGACAAACGGTTCCATTTCACGGTCTGCCAGTGGACATCGTTGAGGGCGGAGTTTTGCAAAGAGACTCCGGTGAAGTCCTCGACGCCGAGGAGGGGGTTGTAAACCTTGTCCTGCATGTTGGGGAAGGTGTGTACGACGAGGTGGTGATCGTAGGGATCGAGATCACGAATGCGGCGCGCCATTTCGATCTGTTGTTTAGTGGTCTGGGTGTTTTCCTCGCCGAGATTCCAGTTGAGGGCGAGGTGGTGTCCGAAGCGGGCCACGATTTCCCGGCAGTAAAGTTTGCGCTCGGGGCCGAGGTCTCCGCCATCGAGCGAGGTGGAAACGTTCTGCACTTTATCGCCGTGGTGGCCGCCGCGATTATTGTCGTCCATTTCGGTTTCTTGCAGTTTGAAGTGGAGGAACAGCCCTTTGGTCTGGGCGTGGGTGAAGACGACATTCCATTGGTCGAGCTTCGAGCAATCATAGTGGAATTTTTGATTTCGTGAGACAAATGGCCAAACATTGTCGCCATCTCCGCCGGCATTGTAGGGGAGGAAGGAGAATGCGTTCATGCCCTTGCCGGAGAGATAGTTGAGAGCGCCGATGAGACCCTTTCCCTTACCGTTTTTCCAGGTTGGATCACCTGTATTCCAGTCCTTGAGGTGAGGTTTGTAGTGCTTCAAGGGAACTTTCTTGGTTGAGACGGTGGTGTCGTCGAAATCGGCATAACCGAGGAGAGTTTCGGGGGCGTCGGCTCCGGCTTTGAGGAAGTAACGCTTGGATCCGGCGAATTGAAGATAGGGTTTGCCCACATAAGTGAGCCGGCCTTCGGCGTAGAATCCTGGGGCGTTATCTGGGGTAGGTTTGATGGTGATCTTGCCTGACTTGTTGTATTTTTTGAGAGTCTCAACGGCTTTTTCGGGGAATTTGTTCGTCGGCATCAGGGCGACGTCTTTTCCACTGAGAAAGG
>JAKMEV010000212.1:0-5002 GCA_022425785.1 Akkermansiaceae bacterium
CTTTTGGGGGGGGTGACGGTATATTGCTTTGGCTGTAATTGTTGGCAACCGGGAGTATTATTGCTTTATTTGGTATGAGATCCTGGGACGTGCCAGTGAGGTGGGGAGACCTGATGACAAATAAAAAGGCCGCACTCTGGAGAGGGCGGCCTTTGAAAAGAATTGAGGAGAAGAGGCTTACTATTTTTCTCCACCGCCGCAGCTTCCGCAGCAGGATTTCTTCTCAGCGGAGCAATCTCCGCAGCAGCTTCCGCCGGTGGAGGCACAAGAAGCGAGGGCGAAGGCCGCTCCGGCGGTCAGTAGGATGATGAACTTTTTCATAGTATCTGGTTTTGTTGTTGGGAGAGTCCCCCTGCGTTAATATTCCCGATTTTTGGAATTGATCAAGTCTTGGCTTGAATTTTCACGTTTTGGGGAAAGAGAGCATGCCAGCGTGGGGCGGCGGATTTTTCCCCGTTAGGCGGTCTTTTTCCTCATAGGCTCATCATTCGAAGCCTTGGCTAGCTTCTTATCGCTGATACACCCGCAGGCGGACGAAGAACTTGGTTACATCCGTAGCCGCTTCCGGAGTGCGCAGGGTGAATGTGGAGGTGCCGTCGCCGTTGTGGGTTTCGTCTTCGTGCTCGAGGGTTTCTCCGGTGGGCGTCCAGGTCACCATGTCGGTGGACACCTCGACGACGACGAGGGCATCATCGGCGGCGAGGTTTTTGGGGAAGCTCATGGTGAACCGTCCGTTGGAGTCGACACTTGAGGTGATGATTTGTCCGCCGAAGACGAGGTCGCTGGTGCCGTAGGCGTATTCGGCGAAGGCATTGAGTCCGTCGCCATCATTGTCGACAGTTTTGTCTCCGGGGCCGAAGGGGGCGGCGTCGCTGCTGCCGGCGCTTCCGGTGGCATCAACGCTGGCGCGCCAACTGACAGCGTCATCATGGTTGGGATTTGAGATGGGAGCGATGAGGACGAGGCTGGGGCCGTCGCCATCCGCAGTTTCGGGCCAAGGGTATTTGTCATTGTAGGTGAAATTGCGAATATCTCCTCCGAAGCCCATCAGGATGATTTGCTCACCGCTGCCGGAGAGGCCTGAGTCGTTAGCGAATTCTCCGGCGATGACACTGGAGACTCCGAGGCCGTAGCGATGTTCGAAGGCGGCCTGATCGCGGACTACGAGAACGCGCTCGCCGGGAGGGAGAACCGTGATGGCAGCGCCGACGAAGGAGAAATCGATCCCGTCGGTGAAGCTGACATTGGTCAGGTCGAGGATGTTGCCGGAGATGTTGAGGAGCTCCAGGTATTCGAATTGGTTGTTGTTGGTAAAGCCGGCGTTGATTTCGTCCGGTGTGGGTTCGGCCGGCTGATACATGATCTCGGAGATGACGAGATTGGTTGGGCCGGCAAGGTCGGCACCGATGACGAAGGTGGCAGAAGCGGGGGCACCCCATTGGGCACCATCGTAGGCCCGGGCGGTGACGGTAGTGGTTTCGTTCAGCGTGACGATGCTCCCGTTGAACGAGCTCGCGGAAGGGGTCCCTCCTTGAGCGCGGGGGTCACTGCCATCGGCAGTGTAGTAAACACCACCCTGGGGCGCGGTCATGTTGAGTTGAAAGCCATTCGCGACGATGCCTCCGTTCTGGCTGAAGGTCGGCGGGCTAAAGAATTGGTCGTCGATCCATTCAGAGCGGGCTTTGAGCCATCCTTTGAGGTGCGAAATTTGGCGGTTCCAGCCGGCTCCCTCGGTGGCAAAGTTGGTTCCCGAGATGGAATTGACATTGAGAGCGGTCCATTTGTTAAAGTTGCGGACCTGAGCTTCGGAAAGTTCGGCGGCCATGCCGTCGACGATAGCGTTGAGGTTGGATTGCGAGAATTTGTCACTTCTCAGAGCATACCACCGGTCGATGACTTTTTGGAAGACATCGGGCCTGGAAGTCTTGAGCTGGGGGTTGGACATATTGCGAGTATCATCATCTGTGGGTTCAAATCCGAAGAGCAGTCCGAACCACTCGAATTGAAGGTCAAAAAAAGTAGAGCTGGTGTCATTGGTGTTGGCTTCCCAGCGACGAGGATTGTCATCGCGGCCATCACGGGAGCCCATGGTGCGGTCGTAGTCCCAAATGGGGCCAGCGACGATCTTGCCGCCGCGATCTTGGTAGAAGAACTGGCTGAGGCGTCCCCAATCGGGATCCATGGCAAGGATGTTGAGCCAGAAATGATCGATGAAGGTATCGACATCGAGGTATTCCGAGAAGTGTAATCCGGTAGTAGGGTGAATGCCATTGACCTGCCGCAGGGCGACAGTGACTTCGTTGGCGCGGGTTGTGATGTAGGATTTTTGAGTGGAGGTAATTTCAATACCGTCGGGATCGCCGTGGACCAGAGCGCGTTGGAACCCACTGACATTGAAGGTCGGCTCACCAGGATCGGGACGGTCGTTTTTGAAGACGTAGCCGCCGGTCACTTCTTCGGGTGAGTTTTCCCAGGGATCGAGTTTGCTGATATCGAGACGATTGTTATCGGGTTCGATTTTCTCCATGAAGGTGTAGACGCCGAAGTAGTCGGCGGAAGTGACATTCCCGCCGTTGACGTCGTTGTAGAGTTCGACGAAGCGGGTTTTCACGGCCCATTGCCCGATCTGGTTACTGAGTTCATAGAGGAAAGGATTGCGGATGAGGGAGTAGTCGAAAGTGTAGCGGGCGTTAAGAATCCAATCGGCCTCAGCGGACAGGCCAAGGGGTTTGATATTCTGATCCTCGTTGAATTCATCCCATGATTCGAGCGACATGGCATACTTGGGGAAGCCGGCTGAGCTGGAGCCCCGCTTGCGAATACCGCTGCGAGTGGAAATGGAAGGCGTTGCGGAAAAAGAAGCCCGTCCGGTTTCGGGGTCGGGTTCGTAGATGAGCATGAAGCTTTCCTTTCGAGTGGTCGCGCCGGAGGCCGGTGGAGATCCTCCCCCGTAAGTCGAGAGAAGAACGATGGGGAGGTTTGAGCTAAAGTCTGCTTCGGAAGGATCCAGAAGGAAGTATCCTTCGGTGCGTCCTTCTCCGGGAAGAGATCCGGGAAGATAGGCGCGCGTGCGCACGAGGGTAGTGCTTTCTACTGTGATAGGATCGCCGTAGACCGGAGAGGGGTCGTCGGTTGAGTTGGAAGGGAGGCTGCCATCGGTAGTGTAGTAAATGACCGCTCCGGATTCGGGAACGCTGAGGCTCAGATCGAATTCTTCGGTGAAGGCTCGGCTAGTGATGTCGAAGTCGACTTTGCCCGGAGGGGCGAAACTGGGAATGCCGTTGGTGTTGTTGGGAGTGGGTGTCGAGAGGTAGGCGGGCCCGGGGAGGGGAGTGGTGCTTTGCACTTCTCCCACCAATTCAGGAATGAGGAGGAAGTCGGAGCTGCCCGGTGAGTCATTGAGTCCGTGGAGAGCGAGGATGTTTTCGCCTGCCTGAAGACGGCCTGCGAAATTGAGGGTGAAGGATTCGAACTGATCACCGGCTCTGATTTCTTCACGCTGGGTGGACTTGGAATTGTAGACCAGTGGATTGGCTTTGTTTTTCGAGGCAACTTCGAATCCATTCAAGTAGGCGACAAAGCCATCATCGATTTTTACTTTCAGGACGAGCTGATTGATTCCAGCGGGGTCATCGACTTGGAACGGAAGGCGGAGATAAACCGAGGCGTTTTGTCCTCTCATGGAAGAGGTCAAATCACCATCTTCGGGAATGAGGTCGTCAAACAAGGAGTTGTATCCCCAGCCGACTGCCGAGTGGGCGGGGGTCCAGAGAGCGTCGTCGAATGCGATGTCCTGCCATGAAGATCCGATATCTTCGGTAGGGACGTGGTAGGTCAGGGGATCGCCGATAGCGTGGAGGGTGGTTTGCTGAACGGGGCCACCGGAGCCGTTTCCGTAAGAGATATCGGGATACTGTTCGGGGTATTCCGGAGAAAAGAGGGTCACGGTGGAGATGCCGTCTGGCTTGACCAGAGCGAGGAATTCGCCACTGCGCTCAAGACTAAAGTTGGCGTGAAGAGGCTGGCCCGCGGTGGCCCGATCTTTCCCGGTGGCAAAGACGATGAGGTAGCCATTCGAGGGAATGGTGACATTGGGAAATGTCCACTTGGTGAGATTGGCGGGATTGTCACTGAGGTGGTAGCCATTGATCGATGCTGTGGGTCCGGGGTTGTGGATTTCAATCCAGTCGGCGGGAAAGCCGTCTTCGTCACTGAATGAAGCGCCCGTATTCTCTGCAAGAAACTCATTGATGACAAATTCTGCCCGGGAAAGTGGAGCAAGAATGAGCCCGAGAGCGAGGGCGGTAATCTTGAGGATAGTTGGGTTTTTAGACTGAGTCATCGTGTGTCGTGTGGGTCGTTTAACTATCGACAATGTGGAGGACATTTCCAGCGGGAAACTTGAAAAGCGCCTTGTCCGGGGAAAGGGCAACGATCTACCCGACGTTAAAAGGACCATGTTGCGTCAGATTATTTTTTGTCTCTTAAGCTCTTTGTTCGCATTGTCGGCGGAGCATCGACTGATCATCCCCAATCAGCTCAACCATTCCTGGCCCGGTGAGCTGGTGTCTTTTCCTGCTCCGGGAAAGCTCCCCGAGGGCGATTTGACTTTGGAGGTGCAGGGCGAAGTGCGGCCGGCGCAGCGGGCTGGCGGGGCGGTTTGGAGCTACGTCAGCATCGCCAACAAGGACCCGGAGGGAAAGAAATTGGATGTTGGAGAGGTGCCGGCGATTTTACGAACGGGTAAGGTGGCTCCGGGAATCACGGTGACGGAAGAGAAAGACTTCTACCTTATCGATAACGGCACCTATCAATTCAAGCTGCGGAATTATGATGGCAAGTCGGAGAAGGCGATACCCTTGGCGCAATTTCCTCATTGGTGCGGTGGCATGAAAACGAAGGCGCAGAAGACGTGGGACGGAAACGCCTATTTTGAACGCAACGCTCCGGTGTTGGGGGCGATGACGGAGGTGGTGAATCAGGGGACGGTTTTTTGGGACTT
>JAKMEV010000213.1:0-4937 GCA_022425785.1 Akkermansiaceae bacterium
AAACCGATACATCATTCGACCAGTCGCTTCCCCATTCGTTCCCGCTCCGACTAAAATATCCTCACCCACCACTCCGGATACCCCTTCGGCAATCACCTCCGGCAATGACGCTTTCTTTTCAAAGCTCAATTCCCCCCCCGACATTGTCACCTCTAAAACATCCGCAACACATCCCTCATCATTCTTTCCGCCCATGAACCAACTGGCCCCACTCTCCAAACTCACCGACATGCCATAGCCGATCTTCGACGGCAACTTCACCTCCGATACCCGCCACTCCCCACCTTTCTCTAAAGGCAGAACATAAACCGCATCGTAGTAAACTTTCTTTCCATCCTCCCACGGTCGTCCCTCCGGAAAATTCGCACCCCCAGCAACCACAAGAAATTCCTCGCCGCCCTCCTTCACGATCCCGGAGTAGACTCCGGCAAATCCTTCACGATCCGCTAGATCAGGAAGCCGGTCCCAGGTCAGAGCTCCCCACACCGGAGCCCAAGCAAACAAACAGAGAATGATTATGAGCTTCATCGGACACTCACCTGACTATCCTGACCAACCCACTCGAACCAACCCATCTTTCCCAACTCCGCTCGCAATGCCGCAATCTGTTCCGGACTGGCTGGATCGATGGGACGTCGAACCGGGCCGCAATCAATCCCCACCATCTGCATCATCACCTTCAAGGAAGATCTCCCGCAGATCCCGAACATCGCTCCGATCATTTCCAGCGCACGAGATTGCCAAAGCCGGGCTTCTTGCAAATCTCCCGACTCCACCGCATCTCTCACCCGATCATAAATCGGCGCGGCATAGTTGTAAGTGCTCCCGACCGCCGAACGAAACCCCTGCGCCACCGCCATAAGATAAGCCTCATCCGATCCCGCCAAGAATTCCAATCCCGGGCCCACTTTCTCCAACAAAGGAAGATTATGAAGCGACCCTCCATCGGAATACTTGATCCCGCAAAAGGTCGGCAAGCGATCCATCGCCCGATCCGTCAACTTCATTGGATCTAAGTTCACCCCGGACAAAAAAGGAATGTGATAATAATAAAAGGGCGTCTTCGCAGCTGCCTCAACAATCGGCAACAAGCCTTCCACCAACTCTTCTTCGCTGCTCACTTTGAAATACCCGGTCGGCGTCGCCGAGACCGCATCCGCTCCGATCGCTTCTGCATGACCCGCCAACTCAGCAGAAGCCCGCAAGCTGTTGTGCCCTACTTGCACGAAGGTTTTCAAACGCCCCTTGGCCACTCCAACATAAGCCTCAGCCACAGCCCGCCGCTCCTCGTCCGTCAAAGACATCCCCTCGCCGGTGCTCCCCGCGATATAGATCCCCGTGATCCCGTTCGATTCCAAATGATCCACAATCTGCGGAACAATCCCCAAATTCAACTCGCCCCGATCATCCATCGGCGTCACCACCGCCGCCACCAGCCCACTCATATTTAAAGGATCCATTTTCAAAAGTCTTCCTAAGTATCTCCGTCAGCACAAGATTCGACCTTCAAAAAATGGTCTACTCTCCCAACCAGCGACCTTAAAGCATGCCACAAATCCCGCACCGTCAAGCCCTCCCAATCCAAGCTCCCTTGCCCCGCCACCTCATTTAAGCTCCGAAAACCACCCTCTTCTAACTTCCACCCCGCAGAATTTCCAGCGGCGGATGGCTTGTGACTCCCCGACTCAGGGCAAGACCACCAAGCACCGAGATCCCCATCACGGCTCCAAAGACTGTGAAAAGAAGCAGCGCATCCGGCCATGGCGAAGCATCAAACACGGAGGTCGCCAGCGCGGCGTTCGCCGCTACGGCCAACAATACTCCGGTGAGAGCGGTGAGAAACCCCAGCGTGGCATACTCAATCACAAGGATCCTGCGGACTTGCTTCGCCGAGGCACCCAATGTTCTCAAGAGCACGCTCTCTTTCAATCTGACGTCCCGGCCATTCAACAAAGTTCCTATCAAGATCGGCAATCCCGCCAAGACCGTGAACCCGGCCAGAATGGTAACACCCGTCGAAATCTTTCCGAGAATATCCCCAACCATCTCAAGAATTTGAGTCAAATCAATCGCGGTCACGTTCGCGAATTCCCCGGCTAATTTACGCTGAAGATCTCCCGAAGCTTCCGGCGTCGGAGTCCGGGTGGTCACGACATTGAACCCCGGAGCCTCCTCTAACACGCCCGGGGGAAAGACCATAAAGAAGTTAAGATTGAATCGACTCCAATCAACCCGCCGGATACTCGTCACTTTTGTTCGAATGGGAATCCCCTGCACGTCCATCGTGATCTCATCGCCGATACCCACTTTCATATCCTTCGCGATCTTCTCCTCCAGCGACAGCGGCACGATGCCTTCAATATCGGCTCGCTCGGTGGCAAGTTCACCTGCGATCAGCGTCTCGGTGAAATTCAATTGATCACGGTAGGTCGAACGAAACTCCCGCCTTCCCACCCAACGAGGCACGTCTTTGAGATCACCCACCTCGACACCACGAATCGACTGAACCCGCATCGTAACCATTGGCGTGGCTTCCAGAACAGGCAATTCCTCACCTGCCAAAAGCGCCTTCACGCCGGCCACTTGATCAGGTTGCACATCGATCAGATACAAGTTCGGGCTCTCTTCTGATTGCTGCAGACTGATTCGATCATTCAAGAGCTTCCCCGCTGAGAGAATCGTCACGAGAAGGAATGTCCCCAATCCAAGCGAGAGTAAAAACAAGAGCGTTTGATTGCCAGGCCGATGCAAATTAGAAACACCCTGCCGAATGATGTAGGGCCAGCGAGCACTCACCACACGACGACTCATCGCCATCAAACCGCGCGCCACTCCCACTAAAACCAGAAAGGCCACCACGATTCCTCCCACCATCGCAAATGCGTCCTTCCAGCTTGGATCATTTCCATAAGCCACTATCACCAGCAGCCCCAACAACAATCCATAAACCGGCAATGCCCGAAGGAAGCTTCCTTTCAAAGTGGCTCCACTTCGCAAAGTGACCGCAGGAGAAACTTCCCGGATCTTCATTAATGGCAACAAGGCAAAGCCGCAACAAACAGCAAAGCCCATCGCCGTGGTCTGCCCCACAACCAGCCACTCCGGTGTCGGACTCACCGAAACCGGTAATTTGTCCCCAAGCGCTGTCAGTAATCCCGTCTGCATGCCAATTCCAAGACCGGCCCCGATCAACGCACCCAACAAGCCCAGCGCAGTCGCCTGTGCAAAATAGATCCCGAAGGCTAAATTTCCCGGACAGCCAAGACAACGCAAAATCCCAACCGTCTGAATTCGCCTCGTGACATGCGCATGCACCGCACCTGCCACGCCAATTGCTCCCAGAGCCAATGAAGCCAGCGCAATCAAACCCAAAAACTTTTGGAAGAAGTCGAGCGCCTTCCCCAAATTCTCACGACGATTTTCCGGTGTTTCCATGCGCCACCGGGTGTCAGGAAAACCCTCACGCACCTTGTCTTTCAACTCACGCGACCCCGGCGCATCTGGAATTTCCAGATGCACTTGATACCCCGCCATGCTGTTTTTTCCCAGCAGACCACTTCGCTCGATATCTGCCAAATTGACATAGGCCTCCGGCGCAAATCCACTAAAGCGACTCCCTCTTGGAGCGGGCTTGTCAACCACGCCGAGAATTTCTAACTGTATCCCGCCAACCTCAACCCGATCTCCCACCGCGACCGAAAACTGATCAAGGATCGACGGCTCTACCAGGACGCCACCTTCCTTCTGTAATCTTTCCCAGGCCTCCGCCGGGCGGGTCTCTACCTTTCCATAAAATGGATACCCCCCCTCGATCCCTCGCACTTGCATGAGACGAGCTCCTTCTTCAGGGAGAAATCGCATCATCGATGGAAAATTAATCTCCCGGCTCACCCGGCTCGCCATCTCAGCAAGCCTATCGACTTCTTCAAGAGTGATCTCCTTGCGCGAAGAAACCCGCAGATCCGACCCAAGAAGCGACTTCGCCTCCGACTCGATCCCCCGCTCAACACTCGTCTTCAAAGAGTGAATCGCCGTCAGCGCCGCAATCCCCGAAACAATTGCCAGAGAAAAAATGACCAAGCGCAAGCGCTGCGAGCGACTATCCCGCCAAGCCATCCGCCAGACCCAGGGATGAAACAAGGCCGTCCACAAGCTCCGTGGCAGGGGCTTCTTGTTAGACGATGGCATTCTCTTCCTCCGAAACAATGGTTCCTCCGCTCATCGTTACCACCCGACGCGCTTTCTCGGCCAGAGCAGGATCATGCGTCACCAGAACCAAGGCCGTCCCGGCTTCTCGATTCAAACGAAACAACATCTCCACAATCGGCCCACTCGTTCCCGAGTCCAGGTTCCCCGTCGGTTCATCAGCAAAGAGAATCTTGGGGCGGTGAATAAACGCCCGCGCCAAAGCCACCCGTTGTTGCTCCCCTCCGGAAAGCTGCAAGGGATAGT
The DNA here is from genome assembly GCA_022425785.1 of Akkermansiaceae bacterium. Lineage (GTDB taxonomy): Bacteria > Verrucomicrobiota > Verrucomicrobiia > Verrucomicrobiales > Akkermansiaceae > SW10. The sequence goes on from JAKMEV010000213.1 coordinate 4,453, forward strand.
GATGAAGCCTATCCCCCAGACCTACTTCCGTGAGTAATCTTTCCGCCTCCGCTTCTTGCCCGGACTCCCCACGCAGCTCCAGCGGCACCAGGACATTTTCGATCGCGGTGAGAGTTGGGATCAGCTGGAAACTTTGAAAGACAAATCCCACCAAACGATTCCGCAAAGCCGCCCGCGCATCCTGATCCAATGATTCAATAGCCTGCCCATCCAACTCCACCGATCCCGCGCTGGCATCATCCAACCCCGCACACAACCCAAGCAAGGTCGTCTTACCACTCCCCGAAGGCCCGATAATTGCCAGCGTCTCTCCTTCCTCAAGAGACAGATCAACATCCTTGAGCACAGTGAGATCATGACTCGCAGTGTGATGAACCTTCCGCAAGCCGGTGACCTTCAGGATGGGTCGTTTGACAGTGCTCGTTGTGGATTCTACACTAGCGGTCGATGGAGATGACATTTTGGAGGAAAGTTTTGTTAGGCCT
>JAKMEV010000229.1:0-15274 GCA_022425785.1 Akkermansiaceae bacterium
TCCCTGGAGCATACTTCAGCCCACCGATCTCAAATCAACGAATGGGATCACCCTCGCCGCCGAGAAAGACAACGCCATCTTTGCTTCCGGCAAGAATGCCAAAACTGAATACTTCGTTTCCACTCCCACCACGCTCACCGGCATCACCGCGGTGCGACTCGAAATGCTCGCCGACGATCGTCTTCCCGGCAAAGGGCCCGGACTCGGAGGCGGTAACTTCGTGCTCGGCGAATTTGAATTAGAAGTCGCTCCCGCCTCCAATCCCACGAAGTTCCAGAAAATAAAATTCAACACCGCCAAGGCTAGTTTTAGTCAGAAGAGCTACGAAGTGGCCAAAGCCATCGACGGCAAACCCGGCGGCCCCAATGCCGGCTGGGCCATCTCCCCGCAGGTTGGCAAAAACCAAACCGCCATCTTCGGCATTGGCCAGCCCATCGGACACGACGGAGGCAGCATTCTCCGCTTCACCCTGAAGCAGCACTTCGACGACCGACACCTTATCGGCAAGTTCCGCCTCTCCGTCACCACCAAGACCGGCCCCTTGCCTTTCTTCGTTCCCGATAATGTGAAGGCTGTTTTAGCCCTCGCTCCGGACAAGCGAAACGACAAGCAGTCTGCCGAACTCACCAAGTATTTCCGCGATAACGACTCCGCACTCAAGGCTCTCGACGGACAATTGGTAAATGCCAAAAAGCCGCTCCCCATCGATCCCGAGCTGACCAAACTCCGTAACCACCTCGCCGTGATGGAGAAAGTCCCCCGCGCCGACCCGCTGCACGACCGACTTCGCTACGATCTCGAACTCAGCACCAAGCAACTCTCCCAACGCCGACTCACCGGCGCCCAGGATCTCGCTTGGGCTCTCATCAATACACCCGCCTTCCTCTTCAACCGATAACCGACACCCACCAAAGCCATGTTTAGAATTCCAGGACAAGCCGCCAAAGACGTTTGCGACCCCAACGCCGGAGTCACCCGACGCGATGTATTGCGAGTCGGCGGCGCCGGCATGCTCGGCATGTCACTCGGCACCCTCTTCCAGGCCAAAGCTCTGGCTGAAGAGAAAAAGCACAGCGGCGCTCCCGGTTGGGGCAAGGCCAAGAGTATCATCATGGTCTACCTGCAAGGCGGCCCCAGTCACCTCGACCTTTGGGACCCGAAGGAGAACGTTCCCGATAATGTGAAGAGTGCCTTCAAGTCCATCCCCACTAAAATCCCCGGCACGCACTTCACCGAGATCCTACCCAAACTCGCCAAGATCAACGACAAGTTCACCATGATCCGTTCGATGAGTTACACGCCGAACGGGCTCTTCAACCACACCGCCGCGATCTATCAAATGATGACCGGCTACACCACCGACAAGGTGAGCCCCTCCGGCCAACTCGAACCACCGAGCCCGAAGGACTTCCCCAACTTCGGTTCCAACCTGGTCAAGATCCGACCGATGGAGGATCCCATGCTTCCCTTCGTGATGCTCCCCCGCCCGCTTCAGGAAAGTAACGTCGTCGGCAAAGGTGGCGCCGCCGGATTCCTCGGCAAGTCATACGACCCCTACACCCTCTATCCCGGCGGCGACGACATGGACATGAACAAGATGACGCGTATCAAGATCGACGATCTGCAATTGCGTCCCGACGTCTTTTCTCTTCGCCTTAAACGTCGCGCTACTCTTCGCAATGCCATCAATGCGCAGATGCCAACCATCGATAAAGCCGTCGAAGAATACTCTCTCGAGGAAAATTACGAACGAGCGCTCAACCTCATCGTCAGCGGCCGCGCCCGTGAAGCCTTCGCTCTCGAACAAGAGCCCGAGAAGACCCGCGAGGCCTATGGCAAAAACACCTTTGGCGACAGCTGCCTCCTCGCCCGTCGTCTCGTCGAAGCCGGCACTCGCGTCGTCGAGGTCATCTGGCCCAAAGTCGCCAACTCCGACAACCATTCCTGGGACACTCACAAAGGCCTCTCCAAACGCATCAAGGACCAAGCCGGCCCCATGCTCGACAACGGCCTCTCTTCTCTCATTTCCGATCTCGATGACCGCGGCTTACTCGACGAAACCCTCGTCGTCGCCGTCGGCGAATTCGGACGCAGTCCGCAAAAAGGCGTCAGCACCTCCGGCAACAACAACAGCGCCGACGGTCGCGACCATTGGCCCTATTGCTACACCAGCGTCATCGCCGGTGCCGGCATCAAACGCGGTAACGTCCACGGCAAATCCGACGCCACCGGTTCGGCCCCCACTGAGGACCCCGTCCACCCCGGCGAACTCCTCGCCACCATCTACCACGCCTTCGGTATCGACCCTGAAACCATGGTCATGAATCACCTCAACCAACCGAGGGAACTCGTGAAAGCCAAACCGGTCCTGGATCTCTTTGCGTAGTCAGATTGGATAATTCGAAATACCGATCACTCTGAATGCTGTATTGACAGGGAGATTACCGAGTTGGCTTGATGCGGAACCCTCTAAATTTCAGCTCTATCCAGCCATTTCGCTACAGCTTGGTCATGCACCTCGCGCACGAAAATATCCAACTGGCGCCCTTCTGGACCCTCGTGATTGAGAGAAGTGAAGAAGAAATAACCGTTTAACTCAAGACCATGCAAGCGCATGGTTCGGAAGAAGTCATTTTGGTTGATAGGGCATCTTAGCTTTCGACTCTTTTAACCAATCATTGAGTTCCTTGAGCATTTTCTGCGCAAGCTCTGGCTTCGATTTGGAAAGATCGCTCTTCTCACCAATGTCAGCCTTGAGGTCATAAAGCTCGATCGAATCGTCATCGTAGAATCGAATCAACTTATAGCGCCCTGTTACCACGGCTCCGGCGAGACGGTTTCTCTTGTGAAAGGCGTAGTTGGGATAGTGAAAGAAAACCGACTTACGCTTCAACTCACTCTTTCCAGTGATTAAAGGAATGAGGCTCTCGTCATCTTGGGGCACTCCGGGCTTGGGCTTGAGACCAGCCACTTCGAGGAGAGTCGGAAAGACATCAGTGGTCACAATAGGCACGCCGTTCTCGCTTCCCGGCTTCACTTTGCCCGGCCAGCGAATAACCCAGGGAACACGAATACCACCTTCGTAGATGTGTCCTTTGTTGTCTCGGAGCGGACCATTGGTGAAGAGCGAACCGTTATCCGAAGTGAAAATGACAATCGTGTTGTCTGCGACCCCAAGATCATCGAGTGACTTCAGAACCCGACCAATCGAACGGTCCATCCCTTCGATCATCCCAGCATAAGCAGGGTTCTCAACGCCACGCTTCTTGTATTTCTCGATCAAGTCTTCGGGAGCCTCGATGGGATAATGCACCGAGTAATTCCAAAAGGTCAGAAAGAAGGGCTTCTCTTTGTTCTTCTTCAAAAAGAAGATGCACTCATCCGCCATGCGCTCAGGCAAATACTCACCCTTCTCACCATCCTCGAGCGCCGGAATACGATAAGGAGCAAAGAAGCTCGGCGGCCCGCCGCGATCACAGCCTCCAATATTCAAATCGTAGCCCTGAAACTCCGGACGCAGCAACGGTTCCCACTTTTCTTCAGACTCGTTGTTCCCTCTGCGATGAGAGAGGTGCCACTTACCAACAAAGCCGGTAGCGTATCCCGTTTCCTTCTTCAATCGTTCCGCAATCGTCTCCGCGGCAAGCGGCAGATAGGTCAGCTTCGCGGCTCCGGCCTGGACTCGTCCTTTCGGAACCATCCCCTCTTTATGGCCAGGAGCATGATTGGTGATCCCGAGTCGCGCGGGAGAAATACCAGTAATCATCGCGGCCCGGGTGGGCGTGCAAACCGACGCGGCAGCGTAACCTTGCGGGAAGATCATGCCCTCCTTAACAAACTGATCGAGAAAAGGCGTCTCAAGATCTTTGTTCCCCTGAAAGCGGGTATCCCACCATCCAAGATCATCGGCCATGATGACCACGATATTGGGAAGGGCGGCGAAGCTCGGAACCACTGAAGCGATCAGCAGAGAGATGATTGCTTTTTTCATCAGACTAAAAGATCTTTGACGACGTGCCCGTGAACGTCGGTGAGACGGTAATCACGTCCCTGAAAGCGGTAAGTAAGCTTCTCGTGGTCGAATCCAAGAAGATGCATCCAGGTGGCTTGCAAGTCGTGTACATGCACTTTATCGCGAGCGACCGAGAATCCGAGTTCGTCCGATGCGCCGTGAGTGTATCCGCCCTTCACGCCTCCCCCGGCCATCACCATGGTGTAGCAATCCGGGAAGTGATCGCGCCCGAGAACTTTACCTTTGGAGGTCCGTCCTTCACGGAAAGGCGTGCGTCCAAATTCACCACCGAGAATGATCAGCGTGTCATCGAAAAGCCCGCGCTCTTTGAGATCTTTAATTAACGCGGCAACCGGTTTATCCATTGTAGCACATTTGTTCGTCAGACCATCGCGGATATCTTCCTTCGGATTAGTTCCGTGAAAATCCCACCCCCAGTCAAAGAGCTGCACAAAACGCACGCCATCTTCGGCGAGGCGCCGAGCAAGAAGGCAATTATTGGCAAAGCTCGACGCTCCGGGTTGCGCGCCGTAGTTCTCGAGCGTCTTCTTCGACTCCTTAGAAATATCCATCACTTCGGGCACCGACATTTGCATGCGGAAGGCCAGCTCATACTGCGCCATGCGGGTGAGGGTCTCAGGATGAGCAAAGTCTTTCGAAGCCGCTTCATTAAGATCACGCAGGGCATCCAGACTGGCCCGACGCAAACTCCGGTCCATTCCCGGCGGGTCGGAAACATAGAGAACCGGGTCACCTTTCGAGCGACACTGCACCCCTTGATACACCGATGGAATAAAGCCCGAGCCAAAGGAGCTCTTTCCGCCATTCGGCTGCACTCCGCTGGAGATCAACACTACGTAACCCGGCAGGTTTTGGTTTTCTGATCCCAAGCCATAGGTCGTCCAGGCCCCGAAGGTCGGACGTCCCGGCTGCTGAAACCCGGTATGCACAAACAACTCCGCCGGGGCGTGGTTGAAGTGATCCGTCGTCATCGAGTTGATCACGCAAAAATCATCGGCAAGGTCGTGAAAATGCGGAATGGCATCGGACATCCACATGCCATTTTTGCCATACTGCTTGAAGGTGCGCGGGCTGCCCATCAACTTGGGCGTTCCCGAGGTGAAGGCGAACTTCTTACCCTTAATGTATTCGTCGGGACACTCCTGTCCATCGCGCTTCACCAACTCCGGTTTGTGATCCCACATGTCGAGATGCGGCGGCGACCCGGTAAGGTGCAGGTAAATCACGCGCTTCGCCTTGGCTGCTTGAGGCGGCAATTTCGGCAGGAGCGGATTGCTCGGCGCTTCCAACGCCATGGCATCAGTCGCCAGCATATCGCCCAAGGCAACTCCCCCGAGTCCCATGGAGCATTGTTTGAAAAAGTGCCGCCGCGTTTTGTATTGCAGGCTTTCGAGTTGTGGGTTCATCAGATTAGCAAAGTAAGACTTTAGCGTTTCATTAAGGTCTCATCGAGATTGAGGAGGACATTGGCGACAACGGTGAGAGTTGCGAGATCAGCGGCGTTGGCTCCCTCCGGAAGCGGGCCGATGGGATTGGTGGCCATCTCCTGGGCGAGCTTGGTATCGCCGGAGTATCTGACCCGAGTGGCATCGTAAAGCGAGATGAGTCGCGTTGTTTCGATCCTGGTCGGCGGACGAGAGAGAGTAAGTTGAAATCCAAATTCGATCTGCGCTGCCAAGTCTCCCTCCTGCACCGACATGCGTCGCGCCAGGGCCTGGGCGGCTTCGATGAAGACCGGATCATTCAAAGTCACGAGCGCTTGCAGCGGTGTATTGGTGCTACCACGTCGCACCGTACAAACTTCGCGGTTCGGCGCACCGAAAGTCGCCATGGATGGATAGGGACTGGAACGACGCCAACTGGTGTATAAACCACGACGGAACTTATCCTCACCCGCACTGGTCTTCCAATCAGTTCCGCCGCCAAAGGCCGCCTTGAGCCCAAGATTAGGCTGAGGTGGACGCACCGGCTGGCCATACATTTTTGAACTGAGCAAACCCGACACCGCGAGCGCCTGATCGCGGATCATTTCCGCCGAGAGGCGCACGCGGGGACCACGGGCGATGAGTCGGTTGTCCGGATCGCGAGCGGCCATTTCATCGGTAACGTGAGAGTTCTGACGGTAGGCCGACGAGGTCACGAGGAGCTTGAGGAACTTCTTCACGTCCCAGCCTTCCTTCACGAATTCAATTGCCAACCAATCCAACAACTCGGGATGGGAAGGCCGCTCACCCTGGGAGCCAAATTCCTCACTGGTCAGAACAATGCCAACACCAAAGAGGTTTTCCCAAAATCGATTCGCCACCACCCGGGCTGTGAGCGGATTGTCTTCGTGGACCAACCACTTCGCCATGGCCAGACGGTTGGGCTCCATTCCTTCGGGCAGCGAACCAAAAATTGCAGGAACCCCGGGCCCAACCTCTTCACCATGGCTCTTATAGTTTCCGCGAAGGTGAACATGCGTCTTGCGATGTTTATTCTTTGGTAAATCGCGCATGATGGGAACCGTGGTGCCGGGCTTGAGAGCGGCGATCTGCTTCTTCAAGGCGGCGATCTTTTCACGCGATCGCAGCGCAGCAGGGTTGACTTTGACATAGTGGGCAAAGAGGGCCGCCTTGTCATCTGCGTCGCGCTTCGCGGCGGGCACGGCAAGAATGGCGGCAATCGCGTGTGGCACGACAGGCGCTGGCTCGGCGGCGTCGGTGACTGAGATGCGAAAGCGGCCGATCGCGTGGTTGGGATATATCTGAACCAGCCCGATCTTCAACGAGCCTCCGGGCAGAGGCTTGGCGAGGCGAAAGACCGCATGATGATCTTTGCCGGTCGCCCCACCGACCGCCCAACCCGACTGGCTGGCCGGGCTGCCGTCGATTGCCAACGAAGCATCGAAATCCTTCTGGTCGTAGGTGGCCGAGGCGCTGGCAAAACTTCCGCGCTGCGCGCCGTCGAGCGCCACCGCCTGCTCGCGCTTCGGTGCTTTGGCAAAGGTTTGTTCCCAAACCGGGACACGTTTTCGGTCGAGCACGGAGAGCTTGAAGCCGTCGAGCCGACTCTGCAGATTATTATCGGTGCGGTTCCAAACGGCGAGCCGCGATAAATCATATTCGGCACCGAGGTCTACCTCCCAATAGGGCGCCTTGTCGCCATCGTTGGTGTGGGTGGTGCTTTTGGCCGTGAAAATGCCATTGCTGTTGCCATCGATGGCGAGGCGCGCGTCGCCGCCGTATCCGGTGGTGCTCTGTTTGGCCTTGCCCTTGAGGGCGACATTGACACCCGAGGCGTCGAAGGCCTGCACCTCGGCGACATGGATGATCCTGCCGTTGCCCGGAAGATCGATCCGCACGAAGCGGCCGCGTTTGCTGTTCGAATTACCGCCACTCGAAAGCGCGACCTCGTTGAGGACGAAGTTCTCCTTCCGACCGGGTCCGCCGCCGTCGGGCTTTTCGTAAGCGAGGGCCTCGATCTTGAGTGCAGTGATCTGTTTCAAATTGCTGCTCGCCTCAATCGAGTAGCCATCGGTCTTCGCCGCCTTACCACTGACCAGCACCGACTTGTCACTGCCGAGTTCAAAAGTCGCGCCCGAGGTCGCGGTCATTTTCGTCGGCGCCAGCACCTGCCATTTGGTTGGATTCGATTTCAGGCCAGCCTCCCACTTTGCCATCTCGGCGAGATTGGCGGCATCAGGAACCAGAGCCGCTTTTTCGAGAGCCGCGATCTCTGCTTCCAGTTTTGCGCGCTTCCCGCCATCAGCCGACACATTGATTGTCGGCGCCTCGTTCCGGCGGTCGGCGTCTTCCGATTGGTTGAAGATGGAGAACATCTGGAAATACTCCGCGTGCGTAATGGGATCGTATTTGTGCGTGTGACATTGCGCGCAGGCCGCCGTCGTTCCCATCCAGGTCGCCATGGTGGTATTCACACGGTCGACCACCGCAGCATTACGAAATTCCTCATCGCTGGTACCGCCTTCGTTGTTCGTTTTGGTATTGCGATGAAAGGCCGTCGCAATGAGCTGATCCTCGGTGGGATTGGGAAGCAGGTCTCCTGCGATCTGCTCGATGGTGAATTGATCAAAAGGCATATTCGCATTAAGCGCGCGGATGACCCAATCGCGATAGGCCCAGATCGTGCGACCGGGATCGTCTGCATAACCCGCCGAGTCCGCATAGCGTGCGAGGTCTAACCACGTCCTTGCCCAATGCTCACCAAAGGCCGGTTTGGCCAGGAGACGGTCGACCAACTTTTCGTAAGCGTCTCCGCTTTTGTCCGCGAGAAACACCTCCACCTCTTCCTTCGTCGGAGGTAACCCGGTGAGATCCAAAGAAACACGTCGAATCAGGGTATAAGAATCCGCTTCCTTGCGTGGAGAAAGCCCCTCTTTTTCTAAACGATCCAACACAAAGGCATCGATGACGTTCCGCACCTTCCCGGACTGGCTGTCCACTTTGGGCACCTCCGGATTCACCGGCTTCGCATAGGACCAATGAAGCTCGTAATTCGCGCCCTCCTTAATCCACTGTTTGAAAAGTTCGATTTCCTCTTTCGAAAAGCGCTGCCCCTTTCCGGGAGGCGGCATCATGTCATCCTCGTCGTCGGTCACGATCCGGTAGATTAATTCGCTGTCCTTGAGATTGCCCGGCACAACGGCGGCAAAGCCCTTCCTCTCGTGCATGGCCCCCTCTCTGGTATCGAGCCTTAGCTTACCCTTCCGATCCTCCTCATCCGGCCCATGGCAGGCGTAACAACGGTTCGACAAAAGCGGACGAATGTCTTCATTGAAACTGACTTTGGCACGGGCGGCAGGAAGACAGCAAACGAGGGCGAGAATTGAGCGGAAGAGCATCAGGACTGAGTTCACAAAGATCTACCCTACAGATACGCCAAGCAATAGCCCAAAATTTCGGAGATCTGGGAAATCTCCGGACGAAAAAAGCGACAGTAAGTTTAGCGACTATAAGCTGCTGACCTCGACCTTCAACAAGATTACTCTTTGAGAGAGACGAGGTATTCGATGAGGTCGGTGAATTGACCGACGGTGAGGGTGCTGGCGAGGCCGGGAGGCATCATCGAGCTTGTTTGGTGGTCGCGCTTCTTGATATCGACTTCTTTGATCTTGGTCACAATGCCGGCGATATTGCGGAGATCGATCACGCCGTCCTCCTCCTTGGTCACAAAGCCCATATGGACTTTTTTATCATTGGTCGTGATCAGTTCGGTTTGGAATCCCTGGGCTACAACGGCGTTGGGATCGAGAACCGACTGAATAAGGTAATCGCGCGTGAATTTACTTCCGGAAGAACCGAGGTAGGGACCTTTCTGTTCCGCCTTTTGGTCGATGGCGTGGCAGGCAATACAACCCTGGCGAAGATAAAGGGCCTTGCCGTTGGCGACGTCCCCTTTCTGAGTCATGGCCAGTTTGCTCACTTCGGCAGGCTTCACCTTGTCGACCGTCTTACCGCCGCTGGCCTTGGCTTTGGCGAGGAGCTCCTTGGTGTGTTTGGCCACTTCAATGAGAGTGTCGTTATCGCTGTTGATGGCATTCTCGATCTGCTTGTCGAAGCCGGTCATGCGGAGATCGGCGAGAGCGAGGAAGAAGCCTTCTTCACGCGGATTCTTGGCGATCATTTTCAGAATCTGACCTTTGGGCCCTTGCTTGACCAAGGGGCTTTCTGTCATGGTCAGGAGCGAACGCCAAGCGACGCGACTTTCATAAACACTGCCCTTCGCCGCGATCTTGCGGATGTCTTTGAATTGAAGGAAGAGTCCGCCGCGATTGGTGAACTCGGAGATCTCGCGTTCCAAATCAACAGGATCGATTTTCGTTTCCATCCAGTTTCCGAGGACCCCGATTTCATTGGCAATCCCTTTCCCATCCGGAGCTTTGGATATATTCCGCAAGGCTGCCACCCGGACATCCCAGGGACGTTTGGTATCCTTGGCCGCAGCAGTCAGGAGCTGCACCTGACTAGGATTAGGAACAGCCGACATGAGAGCGAGATCGACCGGATCCTGATCACCAAGATCGAGCTGGGTCACGTCGATACGATTCTTACCAAGAAGCCCGAGAGCTTGCATTTGGTCGTCTTTTTTAAATTCGGAGAAGGTCGTTTCGAGAGCTTTCTTGATGGCGGGAGTTTCACTCCATTCTTCGACGAAGAAATACGGACCGCGGTCATCGGGGCGAGTCCCCCACCAAAATTCCAAATCCCACGACCCTTCCTTGTGGTAGAGACGGGCGAGGGCACCGAAAAGCGGAATCTTGTTTTTGCTGGTGGCTAGTTGAGCGATAAGGGAGGAAATGACGCTGGGATTGTGGAGACGCTGAAGCGCCTGAAGAGCGACGGCATGGTCGGTATTTTTCAGGAGCACATCGATTTCGGCGATCGCAACGAGAGCCTGAATGCAGGTGTGCTTAATTCGCTCATCATTGGTGACGGTTGCCAAATTAATGAGAGCCTCGGAGCTTCCTGACGCTTTCTGCCCCAGACGCATCAGACCAATGACAGCCTGCAGTTGGAGACGAGGAGAAGAACTGCCGAGGAGCTTTGAAAAGGTGCCGGGAGAAACCTTATCGAGACGTCCCTTGCGGTCGCCGAGAGCACGGAGGACGAACTCACCCAAATTGGGAGCTGCCAGACCACAGAGCTTCAAATTTTCGATTACCCTGTCATCATTTAATTGCGCAATGGTGAAGATCGCCGCGACGCGACTGGCCTTGCTGTTCTTTTTGTCACCCACAACGGCAATGAGGCCTTCGACATCCTTAAAATCTTTCCGGGAAAGAAGCTCCCGTTGGGCTTCGAGACGACGCACCGCGGAGGGATCTTTGTGAAGCGCAATCAGTTGGGCATTTGAGAGCTTGGCGAACTTGGGAAGCAGGGGAGCTTTGAGACCTTTCTTGACGATCTTCTGAAGCATGCCGACTTTCTTGCCTTTGCCTGCGAATTTGAATCGACCATCACGCCAGTCGCAGACGTAGAGATTGCTACTGCCGTCGACATCGATATCCACTGCGCGAACGAGATTCAGGAAGATAGACTCTTCCGCTTTGAAGTCAGCGCCTTTTTCGGTGAGAGCATCGTGGTAAATCTTACCGGTAGTCCAATCGCAATTGAGGAACATTTCGGGAAGACCGGGCTCGGCTAAATAGAGAGCACCGGTGCCACTGCCGCCACCGAGATCGAGCATGGGCTTGACCGCTTCGTCTTTGAAATTCTTATAGAGACGCGGATAGCCGTGATCCGATCCGTTGGTGAAGTGATGCACGCGGATGTTCCATCCTTTTCCGTCGTTGGTGTTGTCGCGGGTAAAGAGGTCAAGCGTCGGACTGATCGCCACGTCGCAGATGTTGCGCGTGTTATAGGAATAGACTTCCAACTCGGTGCCATCGGGACGCACCCGGGCTACTCCCCCACCGTGTAATCTTACGACTTTACCATCGGCTCCTTTAGTGTCTTCCATGCCAAAGTCACCCACGGCGATGTAGAGCCAACCATCGATGCCCATGCGGCAGCCATTGGTGGTGTGATCTGATCCACGCGGATGGCGAAGACCGAATCCAATGTTTTCAAGAAGGACTTTGTGCTCATTGGCCACGCCGTCTCCGGTGGTGTCACGGAACGAGCTGAGAAATGGCGGATGAATGAGGTATAACGTGTCGCCGACGAAGTGCCCTCCCCTCGGGCTATCAACGTTGGGCACAAAATCCTTAAAACTGTCCGCCTTGCCGTCGCCATTGGTGTCGCGGCAGGAAACAATCTTACCCATGTTCTTCTCCTTGCCGAGCGAGCCGTTGTAGTCGACCGAGACATACACCGTCCCATCAGCGGCGGCGGTGAGTGCGGTAGGGTATTCAACATCGAAGGGTTCGGCCCAATTGCTGAGTTCGAATTCGGGGGGCAAGGCGAGAGCCGGAGCGGCGAAGAACAGGAGCAGGGATGATTTCATGGAATGGTGGAATTTAAGACGGAGGAAGTTGATTGATTCTTCCAATGAGCGCGAGATACCAGCATTGTTCGCGCATGCGCAAAGCTTTTTTACTCGGAGCCGGACTGGGGACTCGCCTGAAGCCCCTCACCGACACCTTGCCAAAGCCCCTCATTCCCTTCGCCAACCGACCCTTGATCACCCATGTGATGGATCACTGCATCGCGGCCGGCATCACCGACTTTGCGATCAACACCCACCATCTCGCCGAAGCCTGGGATGTGGCTTTTCCCGACGGAACCTACCGCGGAGCCTCCCTGTCCTTTTTCCATGAGCCCGTCCTCCTCGAAACCGGCGGCGGCATCAAAAACATCGAAGAGTGGATCAATGGTGACCCGATTCTCGTCTACAATGGCGACATCATCACCGACCTCTCAATCGACCGCCTTATCACGGGTCACATGGGCTCGAATAATACCGCCACGCTCGCGGTGCAGCCCCACGGACCCGCTCTCCACCTCGCCATCGAGGGCCGCCGAATCACCGACATTCACGGCAAAGTCGCGGAATTGGCCGGAACCCATCAATTCACGGGAATCTATTGTATCGACCCGGAAATTCTCGATCTCATTCCTACCGGAGAAAAAGTCTCCGTGATCCCGGCCTTTCTAGAATTGATCAAGCGCAATGAGCTCGGCGCCTACCTCGTCAAAGGCGAACCGCGCTGGCTCGATCTCGGAACGCGCGAGGCCTACCGCGAGGCCAGCTTTGAAATGACTCCAAATATCCACCCCACCGCGCAAATCGACGGAACCGTTGCCAATAGCTGGATCGGCGGGAATTGTCGCATCGAGGAAGGCGCTACCGTGGAAAATTCCATCCTCTGGCCCGGAACAACGGTTTTGCGGGATGCGCAATTGACAAATTGTATTGTTCACAGCACTTCCCCCGCAGCTGGTCGTCATCTCGACGCCGACCTATAAACCTTATCACACCTCACGATGCCAGCCGACACTCTTCTCACCGCCGTCCGCGCTCACCTCAACCTCGCTCCGACTCATAAGGTTCTCATGGAGCCGATCCAGAAGGGAGCCTCCGGCCGCACCATCATCCGGATCAGCGCCGAGGACCATCCGAGCTTCATCGGGGTGCACTACACTCTCGAACGTTCCGACAACGCTAACTTCTTCCCCGTCGCGGATTTCCTTACCGCTGCCGGGCTGAACATCCCAAAAGTTCTTTATGACAATGTCCGCCGTCAGGTTGCCCTCGTCGAGGATTTGGGCGATACCGACCTCCTCTCAATGAAGGACAGTCCCTACGAGGACCGTGAGCCCTTCTACCGTTCCGCCTTTGAGCAACTCGACACACTTCTCTACACTCGTCCACCGAAGGACTTCGAACTCCAGCCGATTTTTGACGAACCACTTTACCACTGGGAGCAGGATTACTTCCTCGAGCACTACGTTGGCACTCATCTTGGAAAAGACCCGGAAGCTTTCCGCGACGACCCCGCCCTAGCCGCTCTTCGCAAGCGCCTCGGCGCCACCGCGCCCCACATGATTCACCGCGATTTCCAATCGCAAAATCTCCTCCTCAAAGACGGCAAGGCATTTATCATCGACTTCCAGGGACTTCGCATGGGGCGCCAGGAATACGACCTGGCCTCCCTCCTCTACGACCCCTACATGAATCACTCCAAGGAGGATCGCGACAAGATGCTCGAGCTTTGGGAAGACGTCACCGAAGACGCCCCCATCGAACCGCTTCTCAGGGACTGCGCCACCCAGAGACTCATGCAGGTCCTCGGAGCCTTCGCAAATCTCGGTCACAATAACGATCTTCCCTGGTATCTTGAGCAAATCCCCGCCGCAGGGGCTTTCCTCAAGGAAGTCATCGACGGCACCCCGCTCGAAGACTCCCTGGGTCCTATCCTCGACTAGTGATCTGAGGACTGCTAGGGATGGCCCCAGTGAAGCGCTTCTCCTCACCTCTCTCGACCTTTGTTGTTCCGGTTCTAGCAGGATTGCTGATGGCGTGGGGAATTGGATATCTGCCCTTCCTCGTCAAACTGGAGCATTCGGCTTTTGTGTTTCCCGGGAAGTTTTCCACCGACACTCATCTGGCTCTTCAAGATATTGAAACCAAGAAATTCGTCGTAAGCGTCTACGACATTAGCTCCAAATATCGTCCGAAACTTAACTTGGAATCCTACGCCCTCGACAGTGAGACAGCCGCCATATTAGGGCGCTCTGATCTCACCCCGGCCAACTGGGTATTCCTCATCAACAGCATCCGGGAGGCCGGTGCCAAACATTTGGTCATCACGCAATCCTTGTCATGGGAGAATACCGACGAGTTGGTTTTGCGGGCGATCCAACACGAACTGTCACAACTGGAGTCCTTCGCAATAGGGATCGACCTTCAACGAGGTCCCATCACTCAGGAATTTCCAGGCTATTTGGAGGGATCAGTCATTCAATCCCCTGAAGACGCCGTCCTTGATGAAATTCCCAGAATCAATCAAATAGGATCGCATCCATCGATCGAAGCTCCGATTTACGGCTTTACCCAACTTGAAAACATTCATCCTGATAAAGAGAGTGACGCGATCGAACTCCCGCTCCTAGTTCGCTGGAATGATAAACTACTCCCCTCTCTCGAGCTCGCATCCCTCATGGGTCAAAATAGGTCGAATCCTAATAACGTCTTCTGCCTTCCCGGAAAAGCGCTGCTCCTGAAGGGCCAATCCCTAATCATCATCCCGATCGACAAAACGGGTCGCACCTCGATTCCTCTAAAAAAGCGCAAGCCTCTCTCTTCTGCGAAATTGCTGGAATCAACGGAGAACACTCCTCCCATCGTAGCCCTGATTCCAGAAAACAGCTCCCCTCAATTACAACAATTTCCTTTTTCCATCCAATACCTGGATTCTCTCAAGCCGCAAAGAGCCTCGGACCGCTACTCCCGCCTTCCCTTCTGGAAAGAGACCTCCTTCCTCGCGATCTTCGTCCTTATCCTCCACCGCCGAAAATGGTGGCTCTCCACCGCCGCCGCGCTGACCTACTTCGTCTTTCCCTTCAGCACCGGCGAATGGCTCCTTTTTTCCCCTCCCCTCACCGCAGCTCTCGCCTTTACCGCTCTCAAAATCCGCGACACCAGAGATCCAAGCGAAGACTCCACACCCTCCGAGTCTCCTGTTGAAACCGAAAAACCCGTCAAAGATCCTGAACCCCCGCGTGCTGCACCCCCGCATCCGGCGGCCCAGCTTGCTGACGCCCCGGGCAAGGAATCTGAAAACTCCCCGCCCAAAAA